>JAIRYL010000119.1 GCA_031267775.1 Tannerellaceae bacterium | reverse complement strand
ATTTTGCGCCGTCCCGAATGGGTAACGGATAAGAAACGGAACGTTTGCTTTTTTATGCCGGAAACGGCTTTTTAGCCAATCGGCAACGAAAGACAACCGAAGACAGTAGTCGCTGATTCCTATTTAGTTACGTTGTTTTTTCTTTCTTTGCTTTTTCCACTGTTGTTATTTGAAACAATGGAAAACCCTGGCAGAACAAAGCAGTTCGCTCGTTTTTATATCGTTACCCATTGCCTCTATCCCTTTCTTTAAAAATCTATTGTTCAGTAGATTGTGCTAAGTAACTTCCGCCATCCTTCAGCCTGAAAAGCGCTTACATACCGGGTTACTCGGCCGTTTCGGTTTTTGTTTCTTCAGTTGTTTTAGCTTTCGGGGTGAAATCTGTTATATCGTTTGCTATTAACAAATTATACCATGAAAGGAGCTTCTTGATATCGCTCGGATAGACGCGGACGCGGTCGAAGTTAGGAAGTATTTCGGCAAAGTAAGCACGAAGCGCATCCGGTTTGGCAGAAGGTAGGTCGATAGACGTTGCCTGTCCGTTTTCTTTGTTCTTTATGCAGAAAAGTACTTCATGAAGGGGTATTTCGGCGTCATCCGTATAGATAGCAATGTCGCCCAGCGAGATCACTTTATCCCTTGTATAAACGGGTATTCTTTTCTTTTCGACTAACGATTCTGCAATCAGCATGTTTTTTCCCTGGGAAACCATTTTGAATAAACCGGCTTTTCCCGAAATAGACAGGATAGTCTTCAACATAATTCTTTGTGTTATAATAAAATTAAATTTTTAAGAAAAAAACCATCCGGTTATCAGATGGCTTTTAGTATAGCAATAAGAACCCGAAGAACTTATACTCTTCTTTTAAATCCTTTTGATATGACGGTGACACGTTAAGATGGCAATAAACCCCCGGAGAGCTTACACTCTTCTCTCTTTGATTCGTGCTTTTTTACCGGTAAGCATGCGCAGGTAATACAATTTGGCCCTGCGAACTTTACCATATTTATTAATGGCGATACTTTCGATAAATGGCGATTCTATCGGGAAAATCCTTTCAACGCCTACATTTTCTGACATTTTGCGTACGGTAAAGCGTTTTTTGTCGCCTTCTCCGCAGATGCGGATCACCACGCCTCTGTACTGCTGGATACGTTCTTTGTTACCTTCTTTAATACGGTAAGCTACAGTAATCGTGTCGCCACTTCTAAACGGAGGAAATTCCTTTTTAGTAGCGAACGCTTCTTCTGCAATCTTCATTAAATCCATTGTTTATAGCTTTTTATATTTTATTGTAAAAACAAAACGCAATATAACGGGCAACCTTCTCCCGATAGAGATTGCGTGAAACGGATGCAAAGTAACAAAACATTTATCGGATACGCAAACGAATGTTTGAATATTTTCCACTGGCGTCCGGCAAAGGCGGATTTGGAATGCGCAGGTTTATTCTTGAACAGCGCCTTAATTAGAAGCATTTAACATGAAAAACAGATTTGAGAAGGAATCCATGGAAGAAATGACGATACGGTTTTTCTCCTGCGTACATACCAGGCATTTAGGTTGTAATTGCTGCGTACTCATATCAAACAGATATTCGGGATTAAAGTGTTGCCCGTTAATCCGTACTTCAAAATGCAGATGTTCTGTAGTCGCCCGGCCTGTTTTTCCTGCCAAAGCAACAGGCGTGCCGGCTTTCACGTATTCTCCCGGCTTAACTAAATGTTTGGAATTATGGCCGTATACGGTTTCCAAACCGTTAAAATGCCGAATAACGATCAGATTTCCATACGCATAATAAGTTTGAGCCATTCGGACAATACCGTCAAAGGCTGTGCGTATCGTATCATTTGCAAATGTTTTCAAATCGATTCCGATATGATTTTTCCGTTTGCCCGCATAAGAAGAAATTACTTTTGCTCCCGGAAGAGGGAATGAATAGTTTTCTTTTTGTATCCGCGTCAGATCTATCAACATCGTCTTATCTTTCTTAAACAATTTGGGGTCGGACACGGACAGATGGCTCATATCGTAAGCGCACAAATCTTCTGTAATTTCAATTATGGGTAAAACAGGAACTTCGCATTTATTTAAAGCGACGCGAGGCAAATAAAACGTAAAGTCGGCTGCGGGTAAATCTGTACCGGAAGCCGGATATACAGCGGAAGTACCGGATACGCTACCGGATGTAGAAATATGTATCAAACTACAATAAGAAAGTATTCCGGTTAAAATAAAAACGCAGATAAAACGTAGTATCTTCAATTGCATCGTTATTAGTTAAGGGCACAAACTTACATGAAAATCTTCGGATTTTCAAACCTGCATAATAAAAATCAAGACTGCTACCATTTATTTTGGATATTCAACCCCTGCGGGTTCAGGACAGGCGTATCCTGCTAACCTGAGTTCGACGTAAGAAAAGTAAGAAAAAAATCGGTAAGTTGGCTAATATTTATTATCTTCATAGCTGTAAATCAATAAAATAAATAAAGATTATGGCACAACTTACCACCGATACAATTACCGAAATTTATTGTATTGCAGACGATTTTTGCAAAGAATTTTCTTGTGAAGAACGAAAGGTTAATCTCTGAACTTGAACTTGTTTTCGAATGTGCCAATCAGATATTATCCAGGATAAAAGCTTCCGGATTATCTTACCGGAAATCCACCGTGTGAAAAATAAACAATTCTAACACCTTTAATCAAAAAAAAAGTTTTAACTTCGCTCGCAATACTAATTTAATTCTGCCTATGGTATAAAAATAATGTGCTAATACGCACATTTTAAGATAGTTGGAAAAAGCGTTATAGCTTACATCTTGTTTCTTGAAACTTCGACAATTTCAAATGACAGTCAAGAGTAAAGTGAAGACGCTCACGCTACGGCGTGGGCTTTACTCATTATTTGATTGTCAGGTATCCTAAGACCTCAAGAAACAGATAACTGGGTTTTGTCCGCGCTTTTTTTATGTGCGTACAGGAAAAAATAAGGACAGGAATGGAACTGATACCATTTCAAAAACAGGGCGATTCTGAAAAGCCTTATTAGCAGAAAAAAATGAATAACATAATCCAATGAAAAAATACCCAAATTATACAGCAGTATTTCTGATACTTGCAATGACGGCGGCGCTTCTTTCTTGTGGAGGAAGAAAACC
>JAIRYL010000074.1 GCA_031267775.1 Tannerellaceae bacterium | reverse complement strand
AAAAGAATCGCGCGACCGTTTTTTTTCACAGCTATGACGTTTTTTTTTTCATGCGCCCCATTTTTTTTTCATGTGCGTGACTTTTTTTTCACACGTATGGATTTTCCCGTTTTATGATGAAAAACAAACAGGATATACCCGTTTTCGTTCCCTGTTGATAACCCCCGGCGAAGCCAATTAAATTGAAAGTTGAAAGTTGAAAGTTGAAAGTTGAAAATTAAGAATTTGCAAATGTATCAGGCGCTTCTTGCATGGGTAGAGCGCTTGCCGTGCATTTTTTTGGTTCTATTTATTTTCATTCTCCATTCTCCATTCTCCATTTAATATGGATGGGGCTTTTTAGATGCGTTTGCCCTGGTTAATTGTATATTGACCACAAAGGATGTGAAATTTTTCGTACTTTTGCACACTCTTTGCAATTTAATTTGGTATTTGTAATATGATAACTGTCAATAATCTGGACTTGCAGTTCGGGAAACGTATTTTATTTCAGGATGTGAATTTGAAGTTTACGCCTGGGAATTGTTATGGAATTATTGGGGCGAATGGGGCGGGTAAGTCTACTTTCCTTAAAATAATTAGCGGCGAAAAAGACCCTACGCGGGGGACTATATGGATGGAACCGGGCGAACGTCTTTCCGTATTGAGCCAGGATCACTTTGCTTTCGACGGGTTTACGGTACTGGATACCGTATTGATGGGGCATGGCGAATTGTGGGCTGTGATGAATGAAAAGAACGAGCTGTATGCCAAACCCGATTTCACAGACGCCGACGGTATCCGCGTATCTGAACTGGAAGAAAAGTTTGCTGAAATGGAAGGTTGGAACGCCGAGAGCGACGCCGCCAGCCTGCTGAGCGGATTGGGTATCAGGGAAAACCTGCACGACGCCCGGATGAAAGACCTGAGCGGTAAGCAAAAGGTGCGCGTCTTGCTGGCAAGAGCGCTTTTCGGACAACCGGATAACCTGCTGCTGGACGAACCTACGAACGACCTCGACCTTGAAACGGTGGGCTGGCTGGAACAGTATCTTTCTAATTTTGAGCATACGGTATTGGTGGTAAGCCACGACCGTCATTTCCTTGATTCTGTTTGTACGCATACGGTTGATATAGACTTTGGGAAACTACAGTTGTTTGCCGGCAACTACAGTTTCTGGTATGAATCCAGCCAGTTGGCGCTCCGCCAGCAGCAGCAGCAGAACAAGAAAGCTGAAGAAAAAAAGAAGGAGCTGGAAGAATTTATCCGCCGGTTCAGCGCCAATGTGGCTAAATCCAAACAGACTACCAGCCGCAAAAAGATGATTGAGAAACTGAATATAGAAGAGATCAAACCCTCCTCGCGCCGTTATCCGGGTATTATTTTCACGCCCTCGCGCGAGCCGGGAAACCAGATACTGGAAGTAAAGGGACTGACAAAGCGTATGGAGGGAGAAATCCTTTTTCAGGATTTGAATTTTAATGTTGAGAAAGATGATAAAATCGTATTTATCAGTCGCGACCCTCGCGCCATGACGACCTTTTTCCAAATCATTAACGGCGAAGAAGACGCCGACGCCGGCGCCTTCTGCTGGGGACAAACCATTACGACGGCCTATTTACCGCTGGATAATGCCGCCTATTTTAACTCGGACTACAATCTGATAGAATGGCTTGGGCAGTTTGCGCAAGATACGAATGAGGTTTTCCTTAAAGGCTTTTTAGGACGTATGTTGTTTTCCGGCGAAGAATTATTGAAGAAAGTAAACGTACTTTCGGGAGGAGAGAAAATGCGCTGCATGATTTCGCGCATGATGCTAAAAGACGCAAATACGTTGATACTGGATACCCCGACCAACCATCTGGATCTGGAATCGATACAGGCGTTCAACAATACGTTGCGCACGTATAAAGGGAATGTGCTCTTTTCAAGCCACGACCACGAATTTATCCAAACCATTGCCAACCGCATCATAGAACTTACCCCCAATGGCGTTATCGATAAGATGATGGAATACGACGATTATATAACCTCCTCCCCTGTTGCGGAACTGAGGGAAAAACTGTATACATGAAAAAGAGGCTCCTCTTTATCCTGGCCGTATTTGCGGCCTGGCTGCCGGTTTTTGCCATTCAAAAACCGATATTCATGCTCTATCATAATCAGAAGGCGCTGGCCGGGGGATGTACGGGTATGGACTGGATAAAGGTAGTTTTGCACGGGTTGAAACTGGACTGTACCATTGCCGGCTATCTCACGGTTATTCCCTTGCTCTGCATCCTTGCTTCCGTGTGGTATCCGGCCGGCCGGCTGCGGAAGGCGGTAACGGTTTACTTCGGAATTATGGCAGCGCTGGTGGCCGCCATATTTGCCGTCGACGTCGCTTTATACGCTTTTTGGGGATTCCGCATAGACGCCATGCTATTCTTCTACCTGCAAGCGCCTTCGGATGCAATGGCAAGCGTTCCGGCAGGCTTGTTTATCAGGCAAACGATTCTTTTTACGGTGTATGCGCTGGCCGTTTTCGGCCTGTTTAGCCGGTATATCATGCCCTTGTTTCCGGATACTCCCGTAAAGAAACGGACGTTAACTACGCTTGCCTGCCTGCTTGCGGGCGGAATTCTTTTTTTACCCATCCGCGGCGGCGTCACTACTTCTACGGCCAATGTGGGAATGGTTTATTTCAGTACGAATCAATTCCTGAACCATTCGGCCATAAACCCTGTATTTAGCCTGATGACTTCTCTTTCAAAGCAACAGGATTTTGCTTCCCTGTTCAATTTCTTTCCGGAAGACGAACGGAAAAAGTTAGTTGAATCATTAATCACTCCGGATAAAGAAGCCCAACCGTTGCCAACCGAAAAAACGGCGCTTTTACATACGACGCGCCCGAATATCCTGCTGATCATACTGGAAAGTTTTACGGCAAACGCCATAGAACCCCTGGGAGGAGCGGCAGGCGTTACGCCCAACCTGAATCGCTTGTGCGCAGAAGGCATACTGTTTACAAACCTTTATGCCAATTCGTTCCGTACCGACCGCGGTTTGGTTGCCATCCTGAATGGCTATCCGGCTCAGCCAACCACTTCGGTTATGAAGTATCCGGCCAAAAGCCAGACTTTACCATCCATATCCCGAACGCTCGTTCATGCAGGATACACAGCGGATATGCTATACGGAGGAGACATTAACTTCACCAATATGCAGAGCTATTTTTACAGCGCCGGTTACAGTTCGATCGTGGCCGACCGCGATTTCCCTTTATCCGACAGATTGAATAAATGGGGGGTAAACGACGATATAACATTTGCCCGCCTGTACAGTTCCATTACCAAGAAAGAAAAAGAGAAACGCTGGCTCAGTACATTTTTAACGCTCAGCAGCCATGAACCGTTTGAAACGCCTTACCGGCGCCTGGACGATCCGTTCCTTAATTCGGTAGCTTTTACAGACAGTTGTATCGGCGACTTTATCGATAAAATAAAAACGACGCCCGTCTGGAACGATTTGCTGGTCATTCTGATTGCCGACCACGGTTTTCGTTATCCGGATAACCTGCAGGAGTATGAACCGGCTCGTTATCATATCCCCATGTTATGGCTTGGCGGCGCTGTAAAAGAAGCGACGAAAATAACGACGATCGGCAACCAGACCGATTTGGCGGCAACGCTGCTTACTCAGTTAAACGTACCTCATCCTGAATTTACATTCAGTAAAAATTTAGCAGACCCCTCCTACCCCGTTTACGCATTCTACACCTATACCAACGGATTTGGCTTTATCGACGATACGGGCGTATCGGCTTACGACAATGAAAGCAATCAATCATTAATCGAAAAACCTGCGGAAGGAAGCCGGCAACGTATCGACAAGGGAAAGGCCTTACTCCAAACGCTCTATGACGATTTAGGAAATCGCTGAAATATCTTGGGCTTTCCTATCATCGCTTCGTTTATTTTTGAGTTTTTCTCCCTGAATGGCTGAAAAATGCAGGAAAAATTTTGAAGTTTAAAATAAACCTCTATCTTTGCACCGCAATTAAAAATTGTACGGGGTGTAGCGCAGTCCGGTTAGCGCACCTGCTTTGGGAGCAGGGGGTCCCAAGTTCGAATCTTGGTACCCCGACAAATTAGAAATCAGATAATAAAGAATCGCTTACTTTATTATCTGATTTTTTATTTGTACGCAATTTCAAAAATTTCCATCCCCAAATAGTAGACGACATTGACAAAATGATTGAATACTATATATAACGGCAATTCTGATAAAGTACAAGGATTGTTTAGAGCAATGGAAAAATGGTGGTTCATTGCTTATAAGATATATAAAAAAGACGCCCGCTAAACCTAAAATGGGTTTATTTTCGGGCGTCTTTTTTTTCAACTCGCTAATTATCTGCGTTTACTGTGGAGCTGGAGAGATTCGAACTCTCGTCCAAACGAGGAATTAATTTGCTTTCTACATGTTTATCTTCGCTTTAATTGTCGGGAGAGAGCAAGACCGAAGCTACCCACTCTAACCTTATCCTCTAAATTTTCGCTTAAAGTCCGAGGTTTCCTTTAAACTATCTCCGATATTGCTGCACCACCTGATCGGAACGCTTCGGAGCAACAACATCCGGGTGATGTCTCGTTTCAACGCCTTGCGTTGAAATAAAGCTTTAATCTACTGTTATTCGATTAAGCAGCGAGAGCGTAGTTATTTTCGCCAGTTAATAGGTTGTTGTCTTAGATTTAAGTGCAAGCCAACCATGCACTACATGCTTACAAACCACTTCTACCCGCTGTCAAAACCGGTCAGCCCCTTGTTTTTCTAACGAATTGAATATCAAAAAAACCGATAGTCTTTTTGTTTGCGTATAACAAACCGGAGACAAAATCATCCAACGATCGGTTTCTTTCCGGTGCAAAGATATGAATTTATTTTAATTCACACATGATTATTCTTTATCATTGAGCATTTTTTCCCTTTCAGCGAAAAGGAGCGTTGAATTTTAAAAAAAATCCCACATCTTTGTAGAACGGATAATCGTTTTTTCTTTGCAGGCGAAAACGAAAAGAGCCGGATATTCCCCGTTAAATATTGAATATTGAATAGTAAGCTATGACATAAATGAAACGACTGTTTTTTATCCTCCTTACTTGTTTATTAATGGCCTGCGCCGGCGATTCCGATTTTTCGGATTCCAGCAGTATGGACTGGAAACTGTTCCGCGGAGATGCTTCCCTAAGCGGATATACGGATACTCCCTTACCCAAATGCCCGGCCTTGAAATGGACTTCCAAAGGGGAATCTTATACGGTATCTTCGCCTGTTGTAGACAACGGGACTACTTTCTGGTGCGACAAACAAGGCCGTATACGCGGAGTGAATATATATGGCCATGTAAGTTTCGAATATGATCTTAAAGCTGCTATGGAGGCAACCCCGATGATTTATGATTCAATATTTTATATCGGACGTATGGATGGCGTTATGACGGCTATTTCTCTTTCGCGGAAAGACATAATCTGGAATTACAAAACTTTTGGACAGATATCTGCATCTCCTAACCTTATAAAGTTTGCCGGTCATAAGTCAATCGTATTTGGTAGCTGCGATAATTATCTGTATTGCGTAGACGCCAAAAACGGCGAAGAACTGGATAGATTTGAATCGAAAGATTGTTTAAGAGGCGCCGCCGGCCTCTGGAAAGAACATATCGTATTTGGCGGGTATGACGCCTGGGTTCGTATTATTGATTGCAAAACGGGTATTCAAACAGATTCATTGCTGCTGGACGCTCTCATACCTGCCTCGCCGGCTATTATGGGCGACTATTGTTATGTGGGCGATCGTTCGGGCCATATTTATAAACTTATGCTGGAAAGCGGCAAAATTATCCGCCATAAAAAAATAATTCCCGAAGAGGGTGGAAGCCGTTCATTCGTATCCGTACCGGCTATTTCAAGCGACGCTTTTTATTTCTTTTCGGGCGACAGGTATCTTTGCGCCGTCAGCCGTATCAATGGGAAACTGAATTGGAAGTATTCGCTCAAGGGAGATACAGGCGAAAGCTCCCCGATCGTGTGCGATGACAAGATTATCGTATGTACTAAAACGGGCGTCGTTTCCATATTAGATACGGATAATGGCAAATTGCTCTGGGAGTATGATACCGGCGAACAGATTATCGCTTCTCCGGCAATAATAAAAGACCATTTCATGATTCTGACGGCTGAAGGAACGCTGTTTTGTTTTGGAGAAGACGAGTTTATGATATAAACTGACATATAAATAACTGATATATTTGCAAGAATGAAAATATTGGATAATCATAGTTCCTTCAAACTGCTGGCGATTAGTCTGGTAAGCGCCGTATTTATTATATATCCCGATATTGCATGCCTTCCCTGGGAACTTAGTTTCCTTAACAAATCAAAGCATGCGCCTCACTTAACTTTTTTCTTTATCAGGTATGCCTATTTTACGTTGCTGATTTGGGGATTGCTTGTTTACAATCTTAAAGAGATAAAAGACCTTAGTTTTAAAGATCGCACGATACGGACTTTTTCGATTGCAAGCGTTACGTATGGGATATTTGTTTTCATAATGTATCTCTGGAATGGCAAGATTCACGGTTTTGGCAGTTTACTGTTGTTTCAGTTCTTTGTCGTTTTTATACTCTCCACAGTTATGGGTCATGTATTTATGATGTACAACGTGCAACGAAAAAAAGAACAGGAAATAGAACAGTTACGAATTGAAAACCTGCAGAGCCGGTGCGACGCGCTTGCCAACCAGATAAATCCCCATTTCTTTTTCAATTCGCTGAACAGTCTTACGGCATTAATCCGGAAGAAAGAAGATGAAAATACGCTGGAGTTTGTGAATAAACTGTCGGATGTGTTTCGCTATATCCTGCAGAGCGATAAGAAAGGATTGGTAACGCTGGAGGAGGAGCTTGCATTTGCAGAAGCTTTCCGGTATATGATGGAAGTTCGTTTTGCCAACAAGCTTGAGTTTACCATTCAGGTTGACGAAAGCAAGTTAAACCTCAAGATACCGGCGCTTTCCCTGCTTCCATTGATCGACAATATCGTGGTACATAATACGATAGACAGCCAGCACAGGATGGAAGTCGCTATCCTGCTAAACGAACGATCCGAGCTGGTTGTTTCCAACCCTGTCTTCCCGAAACTCACGCCTGCGCTAACCAACGGAACAGGAATCCGGAATCTGGAAAACCGTTTTTCGCTTTTAATGGATAAGCAGATACGCGTGGAAAACAACGGAAAGACATTTACCGTTTATTTACCTTTAAAATAAATCGGGATGAAAATACTGATAGTGGAAGACGAAACAGTGGCTTACGAAAACCTGACCTCTATTTTAGCCGAAATCGATCCTTCTGTAGAAGTGGTTGGCAATACGGAAAGTATTAGCCAAACCGTACATTGGTTGCAGACTCATCCCGCTCCCGATTTGATATTGATGGATATTCATTTGTCGGACGGCTTTGCTTTCTCAATCTTCAACAGTATGGAAATTGAAATCCCGATTATTTTCACGACGGCTTACGACGAGTATGCTATAGAAGCGTTTAAAGTAAACAGTATAGACTACCTGCTTAAACCGATAAAGGCGGACGAATTGAAACGCGCCCTCCATAAGTTTGGCAAGTGGACGCGGACGGGAGTTGCGCAATATCTCGACAGGATGACGCAGCTCTCCGCTTTTGCCCCGCGATTCAAAGACCGGCTGCTGATACCTCAGAAAGACAAACTGATCCCGATTGATTTGCGGGAAATATCCTGCTTTTACACAACCGACCGGAGCACCCATATTTACATGAAAAACGGCGGCTCTTATCCCTATGCAAAAACGCTGGAACAGATAGCCGCTTCGCTGAATCCCAACGACTTTTCGCGCGTCAATAAGCAGTTTATCATCGCCCGCGACAGTGTGAAGCATATTACAATCTGGTTTGACAACCGCCTCCTCGTAACGCTCGACGTGGATACTCCCGAACGGATTTATATCAGCAAAAATAAAGCGGCCGAATTTAAGGCATGGATCGTGAACGATATTTGAGGCGGCTTTAGCGATATACCATAAACAAGGTATTGCCTTCTGGGGGAATCGCCCGTACCTTTGCCGCAAATACAGAGACCAAACATGCTGAACAGTAAAAAGTACAATTTTGCCGGCGAACAAACAAAAGCCATCCATGCCGGGGAAGCGCCGGACGCGGTAACGGGGGCGTCGGCTCCCAATCTGGTTATGTCTACTACTTTCGTTGCTGATACGGATACCGGCTTTTCTGTTGAAAGCATGGACGAAAACGATACCTGGGTTTATACCCGATGGGGGAATCCTACCGTAAGCCAGTTGGAAGAAAAACTGGCCGTCCTTGAGAATGCGGAAACGGCCGTTGCTTTCGCCAGCGGCATGGGCGCTATCAGCGCATTGCTGTTTCATCTGCTCAAAGCCGGCGACCATGCTGTGATAAGCGACGTGGCTTATGCCGCGCTGTCGGAAGTAACCAACGAGATGATTCCCCAACTGGGGATAGAAATTACAAAAGTGAATACGTCCGACCTGGAAGCGGTACGGAAAGCCATGCAGCCGAATACCCGCCTGGTTTACATCGAAACGCCGTGCAATCCGCTGCTTCGCCTGACGGATATTGAGGCGGTTGCCGGGATAGCCCGCCAATCGGGAGCGAAACTGGCTGTAGATTCAACGTTTGCCACGCCGGTTGCAACCAAACCTTTGGAACTGGGCGCCGACTTTGTGATTCATTCGCTCACCAAATACCTTGGCGGGCATGGCGACGCTTTGGGGGGCGCGATACTTGGTAAAAGGGAAGACCTTCTTTCGCTGCGCAAGAAAACGGCTATCCGTTTGGGAGGCAGTTTAAGCCCCTTCAACGCATGGCTTATCATGAGGGGAATCGCTACCTTCCCGATTCGCATGAAGATACACCAGGAAAATGCGCTGCAGGTAGCTGCATTTCTGGAACGGCGTCCGGAGATCAAAAAAGTGATTTATCCCGGTTTACCTTCGCATCCCCAGCACGAACTGGCCAGGCGGCAAATGAAAAACTTTTCGGGGATGATTACCTTTCAGATGGAAAACGGCAGGGAACAGGCGGCGCGGTTTGCCGGCAAACTGCAAATCATTCACTATGCCGTATCGCTGGGGCATCACCGGTCGCTCCTGTTCTACCTCAACAGCGACGATTTACTGAAAACGTCTTTCCGGCTTTCTACCCGCGAGCAACTGCAATCGTGGAACTGTTTTGCAGGAGAAGGCCTCTTCCGTTTGTCGGTAGGGCTGGAAGACGCTATCGATATTATTTCCGATTTACGACAAGCATTAGAAGATTAATCATGACAAAAAAGATATTCCGCAGTTTACCCTTTCGCCTGGCGCTCGCCCTGTTTGCCGGCATATTGGGCGGTCTTGTTGCCCATGCAAGCGTTATGCAAGTAGTAGTTACTATCCAAAACCTCCTGGGCGCAATCGTTATGTTTACCATTCCGCTCATCATTATCGGGTTTATTGCGCCATCTGTCGCTCAGCTTGGCGGCAATGCTTCGCGTTTGCTGGGGATAGCGCTTTTGCTGGCTTATCTGTCCAGCGTGGGAGCGGCCTTTTTTTCCGTTGCATCGGGCTACGCCATTCTGCCGCGCCTGGATATGGCAGGCAATGCAGGCGAAGGACAAACCTTGCCCAAGGTGATATTCAACCTGGAAATCCCGCCTGTTATGCCGGTCATGAGCGCCCTGGCGTTTTCAGTATTCATCGGCATGGCGGCCGCCTGGCGCCGGGCAGGAAATATCATCGCCGCATTAAACGAATTTCAAGGCATGGTTATACTGATGGTTACGCGGATAATCATTCCCATCCTGCCGTTTTTCATTGCCTGCACGTTTTGTTCGCTGGCCTACGAGGGATTGATTACGCGACAGTTGCCTGCGTTCCTGGCAGTTATCCTCCTTGTAATGGCGGGTCATTATATCTGGATGGCATTTTTATACTCGCTGGCGGCTATCTATTCAAAAAAGAATCCTTTCCGCGTATTGCGTCATTATGGCCCGGCGTACCTGACG
>JAIRYL010000220.1 GCA_031267775.1 Tannerellaceae bacterium | reverse complement strand
GGAATCAGTTTGTACAACTGTTTTTCGGACAAATGACTTCATTAAATTCATTGCACGATATTTGTCTGTGTTTAAAGGCTCACAAAGGCAAACTTTATCATTCAGGTATTAAGCAAAATGTGGTGGTTTCTACCTTGTCACGAGCCAACGAGAAACGGGACTGGCGAATTTTTGCCGATTATGGCAAAATGTCAAAGAACAACTAAATTTATTTGATTAGTAAATTTAGTTAAATATTAATGCAACAGCAGTAATTCGGAAAAATGAATCTGGTATTCCTCGAACGGATTCTTGAACTGAAAACAGAACAAGCTTAAAAACATGAGCGTCGTCCTGAACGCTGTCGACTACAAACGGGCGGGCTACGGCGCTTATGGATACGGGTATGGAAATAAAGCGTAACGAATTGGACTTGACGGTATCTTGGAAAAAAGGAACGCAGAACGATACTTTTGCTAATTTTGCATCATGAAGGATTTATGCAAGAAATTACAGGTAACAGCCGATGGTAGCCATACATTGTTCATTCCTGAAATGGACGAACATTATCACTCGGTAAACGGGGCCATACAAGAGTCATCTCATGTGTTTATTCAGGCGGGATTGCAACAATTAATGAAAACCAACGCGCGGATTTTGGAAATAGGTTTCGGTACAGGATTAAATGCATTTCTTACTTTGTTGAATACCAACATCCCGGTAGAATATTATACTATTGAATTATATCCGCTGCCATTGGATATGATCCGTTCGCTGAATTATGGGAAAATGATCTGTCCTGAGAAAGAAGAATTATTCTTCGCTCTGCATATCGCTCCGTGGAATACTCCCGTAAAGATTACCGACCGGTTTACATTACATAAAATACAAGGAGATAGCAATACCTGTACATTACCCGAAAACATAGACCTTGTTTATTTTGACGCTTTTGCTCCCGATAAACAACCCGAAATGTGGAATCAGGCCATTTTTAACAAACTATATCAATCCATGATAAATAACGGTATCTTAACTACCTATTGCGCCAAAGGAAGCGTACGCCGTATGATGCAGGAAGCCGGATATTCAATTGAAAGAATATCCGGCCCTCCCGGTAAACGCGAAATGCTTCGCGCCACCAAATCGTATTCATCTTTACGATAACAGGGCGTCTATTTTTTCAACAAAAGCCGATTTGGGGGCTGCGCCCACCAATTTATCCACCACTTCCCCGTCTTTAAAGAAAAGGATAGTCGGGATATTCCGGATTCCGAATTTGAAAACTACGTCGTTATTATTGTCTATATCCATTTTTCCGATCGTAACTCGTCCTGTATATTCTTCATACAGGTCGTCAATGACTGGGCCAACCATACGGCAAGGGCCGCACCATTCCGCCCAAAAATCCAATACCATAGGTTTACCTGAATTCACCAATTGTTCGAAATTAGCGTCTGTTACTTCTAATGCCATAACTCTTTTTCTTTTTATGTTTATTATTTAATTTATTCTAAAATCAATCTCATTATTCTCGATAAGAAATTCTATTAATTCGCGCGTTACATGCAGACGGATATTTTGAGAAAAGAGATTCAACGCTACATTATGTTCGCCGTCAATCACTTTGAAATATAACAAACTATTTCCCGGATTAGTTTTGATTAATACCGAAAGTTCGTTAATCATCGGTTCGTCTAAGCTATGTATCGGAACGGTAATGCTTATTTTCTCGATTAGTTTGTCTTTTTCTTCCTGTAGCAAGTTGATGAAGCTTATACGGAAATCACATTCTCCATTCTTCCAACGGTGAGGCTCTATCTTGCCGCGAATTAATAAATACATTCCTATCCTGAAGTATTTGCTGTGTTCAATATATTCATTGCCAAAAAGCGCTATCTCAGCGCTTCCGGTAAAGTCTTCAATCTTGATAACGCCATAAGGGCTCCCTTTTCGCGTCGTTCCTTCACGCGCCTCCGTAACGATACCTCCTGTCAATATCTCGCGTCCTCGAAGCGAATTCTTGTCATTCAACTCGGCAACTCCCGTATTACATACATAAGATAATATAATGCGGTATTCGTCTAACGGATGAGCGGAAAGATAAATCCCAACCAATTCTTTTTCCTTATTCAACCTTTCAAGATCACTCCAACGTTCACATTTAGGAATTTCCGGTTTTGTAATAACAATAAAATTATCATCGCCAAACAAGGAATTGGCGGCTGTTGTTTTATCTGTTTGGAATTTACCCCCATAACGCATCAATGTTTCAAGGAATACTTCCCCTTTTCCATTATCGGCAAAAAATTGTTCGCGCTGTATGCCGAAATTATCAAAAGCTCCGGCTAAAGCCATGGCTTCTATATTTTTTTTGTTACAGGCAGCCAGGTTTATCCGTTCTACAAAATCAAAAATACTTTTGAACGGCCCGTTGCTTTCACGTTCCTTAATGATATTTAATACGGCAGACTCGCCAACGCCTTTTACCGCTCCCAATCCGAAACGGATATTTCCTTCTTTATTCACATTAAATTTATAGACAGACTCATTAACATCCGGCCCTAAAACCTGTATGCCCATCGTCTTACATTCGTCCATAAATTTAGTGATATCGGAAATGTTAGATAAACTTCGGCTCAATACGGCAGCCATGTATTCCGATGGGTAATTCGCTTTCAAATAAGCTGTTTGGTAAGCTACCCAGGAATAACAGGTAGCATGGCTTTTATTGAAAGCGTACGAAGCGAATTTTTCCCAGTCGCCCCATATTTTATTCAATGTCTTTTCATCGTGGTTATTTGCTTTACCGCCGGCCAGGAATTTTTCTTTAAGCTCGTTCATTTTGTCGATGAGTTTCTTACCCATTGCTTTACGCAAGGCGTCGCTTTCGCCCCGCGTAAAATTGGCCAGCAAACGGGATAATAACATGACCTGTTCCTGATATACCGTGATTCCATAGGTATCCTGCAGATAACGTTCCATTACCGGAATATCATATTTAATCTCTTCCCTGCCATGCTTGCGAGCCACAAAAGAAGGTATATAGTCCATAGGTCCCGGACGATACAGGGCATTCATTGCGATAAGGTCTTCAAACTTACTCGGCTGAAGTTCTTTCAGGTATTTCTGCATACCTGCCGATTCAAACTGGAATGTGCCGGTAGTCTTCCCCTGGCAATATAATCCGAACGTTTTATTGTCTTCCAGGTTAATCCGGTCTATATCTATTTTTTCTCCTGTGGTAAGATAAACATTCTCTACGGCGTCTTTAATAATAGACAGCGTTTTTAATCCGAGGAAGTCCATCTTGATTAATCCGGTTTCTTCAATGACCGAACCTTCATACTGGGTAACCAATATCTCCTCGCCCGTATCCTTATCCTTTGCCGTGCTAACGGGCACTACATCCGATATATCGCTTTGTCCGATAATAACCCCGCACGCATGTACGCCGGTATTACGCACATTTCCCTCCAGCATTTGGGCGTATTTTAACGTCTCGCGGGTAAGGATATCCGGCGATTTGGCGGCGTCTTTTAATTCCGGCACATATTCTATGGCTGTACCCAATGTAATTTTCTTTACGCCGGGAATTTTATCAGGCACTAATTTTGCCAAACGATTCGATTCGGCTAATGGAAGTTTTTGTACGCGTGCTACATCCTTAATGGCCGATTTTGTAGCCATTGTGCCATAGGTAATAATATGGGCAACCTTCTCTTTTCCATATTTATTTGTTACCCATTCAAGTACGCGGCCACGGCCATCGTCGTCAAAGTCTACGTCAATATCAGGCATTGATATACGATCGGGATTCAGGAAACGCTCAAACAGCAGGTCGTATTTTACCGGATCAACATCTGTAATCCCTAAACAATAAGCCACGGCCGAACCGGCAGCCGAACCTCGTCCCGGCCCTACTGATACGCTCATTTCGCGAGCTGCCGCTATGAAGTCTTGTACGATAAGGAAATAGCCGGGATACCCCATCCGTTTCACCGTTTTCAGTTCAAAATCCAAGCGTTCCGTTATTTCCTCCGTCAATGTCTTGTATTTCTTTTTGGCTCCCTCGTACGTAAGATACTTTAAATACTCATCTGCATCCGTAAAACCTTCCGGTAGAGGAAAATTAGGCATCAACGGGTCGCTATCTATCGAATAACTCTCTACCTTATCTGCAATTTCGAGCGTATTACTCAAAGCCTGAGGCACATCCGAAAAGACGGCATTCATCTCCGCCGTCGTCTTCATCCATTCCTGTTTGGAATAACGCATGCGGGCTGGATCGTCAAGGTCTTTTCCCGTGCTGAGACAAATCAAACGGTCGTGGGCGTCGGCGTCTTCTTCGTTTACAAAATGTACGTCGTTTGTAGCGATCAGTTTAACGCCAAGCCTGTTTGCCAGCTCGATCAATACCTTATTAACCTCCTGCTGTTTGGAATATGTGGTTTGGTCTGCATCCGGGCGATTGGTTTGATGACGCTGTAATTCCAGATAATAATCGTCGCCAAACAAGTTTTTAAACCATAAAACAGATTCTTCGGCCTTTTTTATTTGCCCGTTCATAATATGTTGGGGGATTTCTCCTCCCAGACAGGCCGAACATATAATTAAATCTTCATGATACTTTTCCAACAGTTCCTTATCGATACGCGGACGTCCGTAGAAACCTTCCGTCCATGATATGGACGTCATTTTAATCAGGTTTTTATATCCTTTCAGCGTTTTAGCAAGAACAATCAAATGCCATCCGCTTAAATCTTCCCTGCCGTCTTTGGAATGTCTTCCGTTTCGCGCACAATAACATTCGCATCCCAGAACAGGCTTAAACAAATGAGATTTACTATCTTCTATCTTTTCAGATAATTTCCTCATCCTGTCCAGATCTTCATCCGTCGGATTCGTTTTATCATTCAGTCCGTTTAATTCATTCTGACAATCCTTTATGGTACCGGCATATTTACTGTTTTTCTTATGTACCTTGTTGAAAAATTCTTTTACGCCAAACATATTTCCGTGATCGGTGATAGCGATTCCAGGCATACCATCTTTTTGCGCTTTTTCTATCAAGGCGTCGATAGAGGCCTGTCCATCTAAAAGCGAATACTGTGTGTGAACGTGCAAATGTATAAAGGATTCCATATCTAATACCTTTCGGCGTTTTTATTTTAAAAGCCTAAAGGTACAAAAATTAACCCTATGAGCAGGATATCTGTTGATAACTTTTTCCAATTAAATGGCGGTTGGATTGCGTTTGGCGTGTCGACAAGGCTGCCCGGCGGCGCCATATAATACTGCGGGAGTATCTTCGCTGCCGGGCCGGATGTGTTATGACATAAAAAAACGGTAAACGGTTGACCGCCGACACGCTCCGGAATAAGTCAAAATGTCATTTGCTTTAGTTGGCGTCTATTTTGTAGCTTTATATGAAAATAATTAGAACAAAAAGAAAAGATTTAAAACATTAAGTATATGAATTTGAATAATTTTACAATTAAATCACAAGAGGCGGTACAACAGGCGGCGCAGTTGGTTTCTCAAAAGAACCAACAGGTAATGGAAGCCGCCCACCTCTTAAAAGCTGTCATTACGACAGGAGAAAGTATTGCGAATTTTCTCTTTCAAAAGCTTGGGGTAAATATCCAAAGCCTGCACAAAGCATTGGATATGCAAATAGATTCATATCCCAGAGTTTCGGGAGGCGAGCCTTATCTTTCTAAAGGAACAAATGCCGTATTGCAAAAGGCGATTGATTATTCCGCTAAAATGGGCGACCAGTATGTTTCGCTCGAACATATTATCTTAGCTTTATTAACGGAAAACAGCGCAGCTTCGCAAACGCTGAAAGACGCCGGCGTAAACGAAAAGGAATTACGCATGGCTATTGAAGAATTGCGCAAGGGAAATAAAGTAACCAGCCAGTCGGCGGAAGAAACCTACGACGCCTTAGGCAAGTATGCCGTTAATCTGAATGAGCGTGCACGGAACGGTAAGTTAGACCCCGTGATTGGGCGCGACGATGAAATCCGCCGCGTGCTCCAGATATTAAGCCGCCGGACAAAAAACAACCCCATTTTGATAGGCGAACCGGGGGTAGGTAAAACGGCTATTGCCGAAGGACTGGCTCACCGGATCGTTCGCGCCGACGTTCCGGAGAACCTGAAATCGAAACAAATCTTCTCTCTGGATATGGGCGCTTTGATTGCCGGCGCTAAATATAAAGGCGAATTTGAAGAACGTTTGAAAGCGGTAGTAAACGAGGTTGTTCAATCGGATGGCGAGATCATTTTGTTTATTGATGAAATTCATACCCTGGTAGGAGCAGGGAAAAGCGAAGGCGCCATGGACGCCGCTAATATTTTGAAACCGGCTTTGGCGCGATGCGAACTGCGCTCCATAGGGGCTACTACGCTGGATGAATATCAAAAATATTTTGAAAAGGATAAAGCGCTGGAACGTCGTTTCCAAGTGGTTATGGTAGACGAACCGAATGAATTGGATTCTATTTCCATCCTCCGTGGATTGAAAGAAAAATATGAAAATCATCATAAGGCGCGTATCAAAGACGATGCGATTATTTCTGCCGTTAAACTGTCGGCACGCTATATAGCCGACAGGTTTTTGCCCGATAAAGCGATTGACCTGATGGACGAAGCGGCAGCCCGTTTGCGTATACAGATAGACTCTGTGCCCGAATCACTGGATGAAATAAGCCGTCGGATCAAACAGTTGGAAATTGAACGCGAGGCTATCAAACGCGAAGACGACAAACCCAAATTGCAGGAACTGAATAAGGAAATAGCCGATTTGAAAGAAGAAGAAAAGAAACAGAAGGCGCAGTGGGAAAGCGAACGGGAGCTTGTTAACCGGATTCAGCAAAACAAGATTGATATTGAAAACCTGAAGTTTGAAGCCGACAAAGCCGAACGCGAAGGAGATTATGGCAGGGTAGCCGAAATCCGCTACGGGAAAATCAAGGCCAAAGAAGGAGAAAACGAATCGATTCAATTGCAATTACATCAGATGCAGGGCGCTTCCGCCATGATTAAGGAGGAGGTAGACAGCGAAGATATTGCCGATATTGTATCGCGCTGGACGGGTATCCCGGTGAATAAGATGATGCAGAGCGAACGGGAGAAACTTTTGCACCTGGAAGACGAACTGCATAGGCGGGTGGTAGGGCAGGATGAAGCCATTGCAGCCATAGCCGACGCCGTGCGCCGTAGCCGCGCCGGCATGCAAGACCCCAAACGCCCCACAGGTTCTTTTATCTTTTCAGGTACTACGGGAGTAGGTAAAACAGAGCTTGCCAAAGCGTTGGCCGAATACTTGTTTGATGATGAAAATATGATGACGCGCATCGACATGAGCGAGTATCAGGAAAAATTCAGCGCTACCCGTCTGATTGGCGCTCCTCCGGGATATGTTGGTTATGATGAAGGCGGACAATTAACGGAAGCGATCCGGCGCAAACCCTATTCGGTTGTTCTGTTTGATGAAATAGAAAAGGCGCATCCCGACGTATTCAATATCTTGCTGCAAGTATTGGACGACGGCCGTCTGACAGATAATAAAGGGCGTATTGTAAACTTTAAAAATACCATCATTATTATGACGAGTAATATAGGTTCTTCGCTGATTCGCGAGAACTTTGAGAAGATTACGCTTCAGAATCAGGAGAAAATCGTGGAACAGACCAAGAATGAGGTTATGGATTTATTGAAGAAGACTATTCGTCCCGAATTTCTCAACCGTATTGATGAGATTATCATGTTTACGCCGCTCAATGAACAGGAAATCCGAAAGATTGTGACAATACAGTTGGAAGGTATTCGGAAAATGCTGGAACAAAACGGTATTACGCTCCACTTTACAAGCGACGCGCTTCAATTTATCGCCGTAAAAGGGTACGACCCGCAATTTGGCGCCCGTCCGGTAAAGCGCGTCATACAGAAATATGTTTTAAACGAACTTTCCAAACAACTGTT
>JAIRYL010000128.1 GCA_031267775.1 Tannerellaceae bacterium | reverse complement strand
TGTATTAAACCGTAAAATACAAGAAGAAAAATATATTGAAAATGAAGAATAAAGAAGACCGAAGAAGAGAGAAAGAGGAAACGAAGAAAAGGAATTTCCTTGCTATATTCCCCGTTTCTTTGCCTTCTTCCTTTTTCCCTTTTCTCCTTTTTTCCCTCTTTCTTTTAGCAGGATGTAAAACTTCCACTAAAGTGAAGACCGTGGATGTAACGGATGCAAAGGCGCATATTGATTTTTTCGACTCTATGCAGGAAAAGTCTTTCCAATATGAAACGTTTTTCGCCCGTACGAACGTAGACCTGCATGTTTCCGGTAAATCATTCAGTTCGCGCGTAGATATAAAAATGGTACGCGACAGCGCTTTGCAGCTCTCGGTACAACCCCTTTTGGGAATTGAACTTTTCCGGGCCGAGTTTACGGAAGAAGGCCTGACCATCGTCGACCGGATGAACAAACGTTACGTAACCGAAAACTATGCAGCGCTAAAGGGTAAATTACCCATTGCCTTTAATTATTACAATTTACAGGCTTTATTTTCAAATCATATCTTTATACCCGGCGAACAAAAAATAGCCCGGAAGCAATATAACCGTTTCAAATTAAAACAAACAGGTTCTACTGCCGAGATTCGGATAAAGGACGCGATGCAATTGCTTTATATTTTTATGGCAGACGGCGAAGAAAAGCTTCTTTCAACCTATGTAACCGATTCGTCGGAACAATATGCTTTACAGTGGCTTTATACTGATTTCCGTATGACGGGCGGACAAGCCTTTCCTGCGTTGATAGACGTTCAATTGTTTGAGAAAGGCTCGCCTGCCGGGCAAATGAAAGTTTATTTCTCAAGAATCCAAACAAATACTCCGGTGAAAATAGACGCCTCCATTCCTGATAAGTATAAACGCGTAACCTTTGCACAAATAGTTGAAAGTTTAACAGACAGCAAGAAGTGAGTTTATGAAATATGCTTTGATTGCTATAGTAAGCCTGTTTTCAATCACAACTGTTTTAGGACAAAAATCAGCGAAAGTTCGTGAGCTGGAAAATCAACGGAAAGCTGCTCTTGCCGAAATTGAAATGACCAACCAATTATTAACCGAAACGAAAAAATCGGCTCAGAACTCCCTGACTCGTTTAAATCTTCTTTCCCAACAAATACTTCAACGCAAAAAGGTTATTAGTTTGTTAAACCAGGAGATAGCTTCTATTGATAAAGATATTGTAGAATTGCGGGACGAATTAATTTCCTTACAGGGAAAACTGGGTAATAAACGGATCAATTACGGGAAATCGATACAAAATATCCAGCGCAGGAATGTGTCTCAGGATAAATTGCTGTTTATTCTTTCTGCCGATAATTTCTCCCAATCGTTACGCCGCATGCGTTATTTACGCGAGTATGCGAACTGGCAAAAACAACAGGCCGGCGAAATTATTGAAAAACAGCGGGAGATGGGAGAGAAACGCGAAGCGTTAGGGAAAACAAGGGAGGAAAAACAAGACTTGCTGAAAAACCGCGAGGAAGAGAATCTTAACCTGCAAACAGAAGAAGCTACACAACGTAAAGAGGTGGAGGAATTAAATAAAAGACAAAAGCAATTACAGGCCGACTTAAAAAAGAAACAACGGCAAGCAGACGCCTTGAGCCGCCAGATAGAGAAGCAAATTGCCGAAGAAATTGCGCGCGCGGAGGCCGAAGCGCGCGCCGCCCGCGAACGGGAACAAAGCGAACGGGAAAGGGCGCTGGCCACAGGAAAGAAGACGCCCGACCAAACAGAAGATATACGCCAGGCCGCTACCCGGGGCGGTTATGCCATGACGAAAGAGGAGAGAAAACTATCGGATGATTTTGCAAAGAACAAAGGGCGTTTGCCGTATCCCGTTAGCGGGCAATATTCGGTGGTAAGCGCTTTTGGCGTACAAAAGCATCCTGAGTTAAAATACGTTGAGACCGAAAACAACGGTATCGATATACAAACAACCGCCGGATCGGAAGCTCGCTCCGTATTTAATGGAGTGGTGACGGTTGTGTTTACTGTTGCCGGTTATAACAATTCGATTATTGTTCGCCATGGGAATTATTTGACCGTCTATTCTAATTTGATAGAAGTCTATGTAAAGAAAGATGAGAAAGTAACGATCAATCAGCCGCTCGGCAAAATATATACGGATGTAGAAAACGGCAACACGACTATCCTCCATTTTGAACTGCGGAAAGAACGGGATAAACAAAACCCGTCGTCCTGGTTGTCGAAGCGATAATTGCAATTAAGGATGCGTCTGGAAATAAATCATCCATTTATCCTAAGTAACGGATTTACGCTTTAGGATGTATTTACGGATATATTCCCAGTCTTCGCGGTTGGGCAAGAAGTTGCGTAAGGAACAGCCTGTCTGCTTGATAAATATTATTATAGAAAACAGCAGCATCGCCGTAAACGCAATGCTTGTACTGATAACCGAACCTATTACTCCATATAGAGGAATCAATAAATAACCTGCCATTAATAACGTACCCAATCCTATACACGAACTGGCGGCGCTGTATTTAATTTTACCGCTGCCGATAAAATAGTGGCTCAATATGGCGTTACAGCCTAAAGCGATAATTCCTAAAGATAAGGCTGCTATAACATTGCGTATACCCTTAAATTCTTCGCTGAACAAATAATCGATATAAATCCATTCGGGAATCAGCAGGATACCCGACATAACAAACGCCATGGCTAAGAAGGTGAGCTTAAATAACTGAAGCGTAATTTTCTTTTGTTCGGCTGAATTGCCTGTTTTGGCAATCCGGTTGTATTCAATATAAGCGATACTGCGGCTGATATTCCAAACGCTTTCCGATATTTTTGTCCCAACGTCTAATAATCCTACGCTTCCAAGCCCGCCGAATCGTTGCACAAAGAAATAATTAAACCGGGTAGTACATATCTCCGCAATATTATCAGCGCTTCCCCAAAGGCCATATACGAACATTTCTTTTAAAATGGAAGGCCATTTCTTTTGCGACAGAAGGTTTTGATTTGTATTTACCGCTACATACGGGATCAGCATAAGCAGGCTTACAAAGAGAGCGATGACATTTGTAAGATATAATCCGTCTATATAAGCACTTACGTCTTTTCGTTCTGTTATATAATAAAAATAGAGCAGTATAAAAAACAAGAGTCCGCCGTGCAGCATATTGGTAAGATTGAATCCTTTGATATTATCTTTTCCCAGCAGAAAGCGGGAATTGGCAATGACTGATGAATAAAGTACGGTTAGCATATAAATATCCGCCAGATACCCGCCGGGCAATAAGTTGAACAAAGACATGACCCCACAGCCGATTCCCGTCCCGATAAATATCCATACATAAGCAATCGGAAGAATTGTACGGATGGCATATTTATTGATGAAATAAACAATTGTGTTTCCTCCAAATATCCCGTTTACCATGACGATTATATTAACAGACGCCCAAATAAGCCCAATCAATCCCATCCCTTCAATCCCCAAGACTTTTGCATTGATGAAAATGAGTATCAGATTGAGGAAGGCAATCAGGTAACGCGCGCCAATGATACCCAGTATATCTTTTAACATACTGACGAATCGTTAATCTTTAAATTATCCAATAGACGAATATAGGTATCGATTGCTTCCCGTATTTCTGCTAATTTAATAAATTCGTCGGCGCTGTGCGAACGGGAAGAATGTCCCGGACCAATCTTAACAGAGGGAAAGCGCATCAAGGCCTGATCGCTGAGCGTTGGAGACCCAAACGGCTCTTTACCCAGCAGGATGGCTCTTTGCACAAAAGGGTGCTGCAAGTCGGTTTGCGTTGAATCGAGGCGGAAACTGCGCGCTTTTACTTCGCATTGCAGTTGTTCCCGGATAAACTTAAAGAGTTTTTCGTTGGAATAAAACTCATTGCTCCGTATGTCTACGGTAAATTCGCAACGGTCGGGTATCACATTATGCTGGGTTCCCCCATGAATAATGGTAACGCTCATTTTTACCGGGCCGAGAAAGCTACTCTTTTGAGGGAACTGATACGCGTTAAGCCATTCTATATCTTTGATGGCTAAGGCAATCGCGTTAATCCCTTCATCGCGAGCTGCATGGCCGGCTTTTCCAATCGCCGTGCAATCAAGCACCATTAATCCTTTTTCAGCTACGGCAGGCTGCATATCTGTTGGTTCGCCCACAATAGCAAAGGAGATAGAGGGGAGTTCCCGTAAAGCGCTTTCGACGCCATTTTTCCCCGATATTTCTTCTTCGCAGGAAGCAAGGAATATCAGGTTATAAGGTTGCTCCTTTTGCGAAAGCGCCCGATAGGCGGCGTATAACGACGCTACGCTCGCCCCCGCATCATTGCTGCCTAATCCATACAACCGTTCTTCCTCTTCTTCCGGAGTAAAAGGATCTTTTGTCCAACCTTCCACAGGCTTAACGGTATCTATATGAGAGTTGAGCAATAAGTTGGGCTTACGAACATCGAAATCCGGGGCAATGATCCACAGATTATTCCCTTTGCGGTAAACAGGACGCCCATCCTGTTGCCAAACTCCTTGCAGGTAGTCGGCCACTTCCTTTTCGTCTCTGCTGAATGACGGGCGGGAGATCATTCCTTTTAATATGTCGACAATTTCGTAAAACATGCTATGAGTCGTTAGTCGTTAGTCGTTCATCTACGATTTGCCTGTCTCTTTCCAACTGCATCTTCAGTTCTTCTAACGTATTGAAGCGAATATCGCCTCTGATAAAGTATATAAATGAGACGATTATTTCATTATTATATATATCGCCGGAAAAATCCAGGATATTTACTTCTAAGGAGACATGATCGCCATTATTTAATGTAGGGCGGTTTCCGATATAGAGCATTCCTTTATATCGCATACCCTGAAACTGTACCCAGACGGCATAGACGCCTATACCCGGCACAATTTTGAAAGGTTCGTCTGCCTGAATGTTGGCGGTAGGAAAACCCAATGTTCTCCCTACTTTATAGCCACGAACGATACGCCCTTTGATTTGGTACGGATAAATAAGCAGTTTTCCGGCTTCTTCTACCTTACACTCCATCAATAATCTCCTGATTTCGGATGAGCTGACGGCTATTCCATCTTCAATAAAACGGGATATTTCCACTACTTCCATACCGCATGCAGCTCCATACCCGGCATACTCTTTAAATCCATCTGTGCGGTCGTGGCCAAAACGGTGGTCATAACCTGCCAACAGCGTTTTAATATGCAGCTTTTGAGACAAAATATCGCGAATAAATTTTTGAGCCGGATATGTAGACAGCTCCAGGGTGAAAGGAAGGACAATGCAATAGTCGATACCGGTTGCTTCAAGACGAGCTAATTTTTCTTCGAATGAATTAAGCAGTCGAGGTTGGTAATCGCTCTGTAATACGTTGCGGGGATGTTCGGAGAATGTGATAACAGCCGAAGGGAGGTTTCGTTCTTTGGCTATTTTAATCAGGTTGTCAATTAAAAACTGATGTCCAAGGTGTACTCCGTCAAAGAAACCCATGGTTGCTACCAGCCCCTCCATGGCAACATCGTTTATACCTCTGATTATATTCATGCGCTTACGCAAGTGTTAAATTTATCAGAATTTAATTCTGTTATATGTAATTTCACCTTAACTAACATTTTTTGTCTATTCAGATGTGTCATATTAACATAGATTAGGCCTAAAGATATTGACAACTACTTTTTTACATATTACCTTTGCATTGTGGTTTTTTCATAATAGTATTAGATTTAAGGTTAACAAAGTTGGTTAGGGGATGTCGTGAGACAGCCCTTAATTTTTTATATCTCATCAATCCAAATAACTTTACTTATTTTTATTTTGAATATTAACGTGGAATACGGCGGGATTGTCTTAGCATAATCCCAAGTTGTGCCATAGGCCATTTCCTGCGGTATCCAAACTTCTCCTTCTTCTCCTTCCGTCATAAATTGTAATATCTCGATCCACCCTTGAATAACGCCCGAAGTATACCCTGTTGCCGAAGTAGCGTTATAATTAGAAACGGCGGCGCTTATCGCCACCTTGAATGGAATCTGATATTCCGCGGCGTCTCTTTTGTCGAATACCGTTCCGTCAATAAAGGAACCTTCATAGTAGACTTCTGCTCTGCTGTTATAATAAATCCGTTTTCCATTTCCCGGCGTAATTTGTTTATAATACAGCGCTCCTGAACTACTTAACGATAAATACCGGGTAAAAGCGGCGTCGAAAGCTTTATCGGCGAATGCCTGTTCGTTTTGCAGCTTCCACGCCTCATCCACTTCCTCGTTATCATCACTGTCGCTGCCACAGGAAAAAAAGGCGACAGCGAAACACATCATCGTCCATAAATATACGTATTTCTTCATTTGATTAATCAGTTATCTTTTTAAATAGATTCTTCATACTCACCTTTTCGGCGATTATATCGTTTAGTTTGTCAATATAAACCCGTTCCTGTTCCATCGTGTCGCGGGAGCGGATCGTTACGCAGTTGTCTTTTAACGTATCATGATCTACGGTAATACAGTAAGGCGTGCCAATAGCATCCTGGCGACGATACCGTTTTCCGATAGAATCTTTTTCATCATACTGGCAACGGAAGTCAAACCGCAACCTGTGGATAATTTCTCCGGCTTTTTCAGGTAAGCCGTCTTTCTTTACAAGCGGAAGAACCGCCAATTTGACGGGCGCTAACGCCGGCGGCAATTTTAATACGACGCGGCTTTCTCCATTGTCTATCGTTTCTTCGCAATATGACCCGGAGAGGATACTCAAAAACACACGATCTACGCCAATGGAAGTCTCTATCACATAAGGCGTATAATTTTTATTCAGTTCAGCGTCGAAATACTGAATTTTCTTGCCTGAATACTTTTCATGCTGGCTAAGGTCGAAATCCGTACGGCTATGAATCCCTTCTACCTCTTTAAAGCCAAAAGGCATTTCAAATTCAATATCGGTGGCGGCATTGGCATAATGCGCCAGCTTATCGTGGTCGTGGTAACGATATTTCCGGTCGCCCAATCCCATGGATTTATGCCATTTCATCCGGGTTTCCTTCCATCGGTTGAACCATTTCATCTCTTCTCCCGGCCGAACAAAAAATTGCATTTCCATCTGTTCAAACTCTCTCATACGGAAAATAAACTGGCGGGCAACAATTTCATTTCGGAACGCCTTCCCTATTTGCGCAATACCGAAAGGGATTTTCATCCGGCCTGTTTTCTGTACATTGAGGAAGTTTACAAATATACCTTGCGCCGTTTCCGGGCGAAGATACACTTTCATCGCGCCTTCGGCGGTAGATCCCATGTCGGTAGAGAACATCAGGTTGAACTGACGCACTTCCGTCCAGTTACGGCTTCCGGATACCGGACAAACAATTTCGGCGTCGACGATTATCTGACGAAGTTCTTCCAGGTTGGAATCATTCAGCGCTTTCATAAAACGGGCATGCACCTCGTCCCGTTTTTGTTGATTCTCAAGTATGCGCGGATTGACGCCGCGGAATTGAGTCTCGTTAAAAGCGTCTCCGAACCGTTT
>JAIRYL010000083.1 GCA_031267775.1 Tannerellaceae bacterium | reverse complement strand
TGTTTTGCCGACGAAGCTTTCAATACATATTTATAGATATGCCCGCCGGCTGCGTATGCGCGCGCTTGGCGTCCTTTCTTTTGGATATCCGGCACAGGCGTAAGGGGGATATACTCGTCTTTGCCCTGATAAGACAGACGTCCGCCATCGGCAAAAATGCCTCCTGCAAACAAAGGGAACAAATTTCCCAGCCGCCGCCTGGCCGATACAAGGGGTAAAGCGGTAGCTAAATAAAGCGGAACAGACCGCGACAGCAACGCGACGGCTTCTTTATTGGCGGGGGGTATCCGGCCGGTGGAATCGGTCAGCGTGCCGTCTATATCAAAGAAGATGGCTTCGACCTTTCGTTTTTCGGGAATACGGAACAGGATTCCTTTACCCATCATAGCGCGCAGCGGCGTGTTTAACAGGTTGGCGTAAGCGATGTAACAATCGCACCTTTCTCTTGGGCAAACCGGTTTTGCGAAGGATTCACCATCCCTTATATCGCCTGTCTGTACCGGATTACGGGGGCAGGGGTAAACGGCGCCCCTGTGGTTTACAAAAATAGCGGCGCATCCGCCGGAACAGCGCCGGATATCGGCCTTTGCATTGGTATAATCAGATAAGAATAACGGATCGATCGAGGTAAAGAACGCTCTATCGTCTGCCTGCAACGAATTGTTTCGCCCCTGCAAAGCGTTTACAAACAGATAAATCCGCTTGTCGAGCTTTTGGCGTAAAAGGGCTATCGCCTCTTTATTCTCCCTGCTCCCCACCACGCCGGCGCATAGCTCTATCCCCGCATGATACAAGTGATGAACTTTCGCGGCAAACGTATCTATCTCCGTCATTTCGGGATGAAAACTGGCCCATAGCTTTATCTTGGATACATCTGCGCGCCGTTCGCGTATCCGCTTTATAAAGGTCTGCGGAGCAAAAGAAAGGTTTGTCTGGCAGGAAACGGCTTCTACGCGAGGCAGCAAAGACAAGCGTATCATGGCCTCCTGATAATACGGGTGAATCAGGCCTTCGCCATAGGGAATAAGCAGGATACGCAAGGGATTTTTCCATTGACGGAGGCTGTCGTAAAACCGGTTGTGCGCCTGCCGGTCTTTTTCTTCGGCGGTTTCTGCCGTTTTTCTGCCCAAAGAACAATACGAGCAGCGGTAATTGCAGGAACGCAAACTTCCCCTGAAATAAATATGGCCGACGCGGTTCATTCCAGCGGGTAGTTATCCATTAATTTCTGCACGGCGGGCGAAATAAACAGGGCGCCGATATCGTCCGAATAAGCCATGCCCTGATCGGTTAAGCGGACAAAGCCCTCTTTGTCTTCGGCAAGACCTTTATTACTAAGCGCTTTGAAAATTTCGTCCGGGAAATGGTTTTCAAAACGGCGTTCATAATCGGCTTTATCTATGCCCCGGTAATACAGGAAGTTTTTGATCAGGTAGCGCCGGCGTATTTCTTCTTCCGTCAGCAGGTATCCGTTTCCTGCCACCGTAAAATCGGTCGTGGCTATATAGCGGTGGAGAATGGATTTAATTTCCGGCTGAGCGGCGGCATAAGGCGTTGCGCAATGCAGATCGCCTATATAGCTCCGGCCGCCGCATCCGCAGGATATCATCAGTTCGTCTCCGCAGGAATACGCAGGGTCTGCAGCGTCGTTTTTTACAAAGCGGCGCATGGACGTCTGTTTAAAGCCCGCCTGCAGTAATTCGTTTCGTCCGGCCTGGTACATATCAAACAGACGTTTGGCGTTTACCTGGCCAGATATCCGTACGCCATCCCGGATGTAGAGCGGATACATAAACAATTCGGCAGGCCGGTACGACAAGGCGCTCCGGAGGGAATACAGGAAGGATTCCACAGTTTGTCCCTCTATCCCATAAATCAGGTCGATGTTAAACCGGGGGAAATTAATTTGGCAGACAGTATCCAGCGCCTTTTTTACGAGGGCGACAGGCGTTTGCCTTTGAATCTGCCGTAATTCATCCGGGCAAAAACTCTGTACGCCCAGGCTTAAACGCTGTACGCCTTTTTCTTTTAACAAACGCAAGGCGTCGGCGTCGGCATAATGAGGCGAGGTTTCAATAGAAGTCGGCACGCTTCCGGCAGCGCCGCCGAACAGGGCGGCTATATCAAACAAGGCGTTCAGTTGCCCGGCGGACAACAGCAAAGGCGTGCCTCCGCCTATGGCAAACGCGCCAAAGTGCAGATTCTCCGTCAGCAAGGAGAGCTGTACGGCCTGCCTGCGCATGGCCTCCAGGCAAGCGTCTATCAGTTGCTTATTACAGCTTTGGAGCGAAAACAAATTACAAAATCCGCATTTATACCGGCAAAAGGGGATATGAAAATAGAGGCTTGCCTGCCGCCCTTCGGCCTTCTTTAGATACGGCGCCAGGCTTACCGGCGGATGAAAGGGGCGGTAAGCCGTTTTATGCGGATAGCTATACATATAGCGTATGTATTGGGGCGCGCGTTTATTCATTTGTCAGGATAAACTGTTTGTAAGGTACGGTGTAAACGACGGGGTGCGAGAGGCCGTGATGAAAGAAACCATCTTCGCCGTAGCAAGTTCCATGATCGGAAAAAGCGATAACCAGCGTATCGCCGCGCGCCTGGAAAGCGGCCAGCAAAGGCGGCAGGCAGCCGTCTACATAGCGCAGAGCCGCCGCATGGGTATGGATACTGTCTTCCGTTTCATTTTCCATATAATGACAGTTGGGGTAATGAATGGCCGAAAAATTGACGTACAGACAGACCCGTTTACCGGCAGGACAGGCGGCAAGTTTATCCAGGGCAAAATCAACCTGCCGCGCCGCGCTGTTTTTTTCGGTACATCCAAAGGCCGGCTTCCAGTAGCTTTTATTAAAATAGCCGGGCAGCGTCCGGCCTATATCGTTTAATTTGCTGAAGAAGCGAACGCCTCCGATACAAATAGTTTCGTACCCCTCGTCGAACAAACTTTCTATAAAGGTAGCTTTTGTAAATTCGTAACTTCCGGGAGGGGCGGCCTTGCCTGTACCCACCCGTCTGGGATAAAAAAGCCACTGCCGCTCTTTGAAAGCCTGCGCCTCGGCGGGCGAAGGAAAAAAGCCGGCAAACAGGGCAAAATGCGAGGGGTAGGTAAAATTACCGGGCGCATGCCTTTTTTCCCATTTCCCTCCGTACCGGTTCAGCACAGGCGTTCCGCCCAGAGCTTCTTGCTGCGCGGCCACGTCGTAGCGAAGGGCGTCAAAACAGAGCATCAGTATGTCTTGCTTGCCTATTACTGTGCGCATATCTATATTCATAACGCTTGCATCAACTGGTTTTTGTATATCGTGTTTCCGTCGTACAAATCGCGGCGGATATGGTCGCCCTGCCCGTTTACTTCTATAATATACGGGCGCTTGGCGTCTTTTTCTATCAATACGTCTATTCCGGCATATTGCAGAGCCGACAGGCGGGTAGCCCGGATACAGAGGTCTTTTATTTCGTCCATCACGCCGGCGGGCAGGCGCAGGCAGGCAGGCGGCAGGGCTTTATTATTGAGGTGCAGGTTGGTGATAGCGCCTTTGCTGCACCGAACCGCCAGGCACGCTATCCTGTCAAACTGGCATACTACCCGTAAATCGTAGGTTTCGCCGCAGAGGCTGTCTTTGGGTATCCACCGTTCGGCCAGCGCGCCGGTTTCCGCCACGGTATTAACCAGTCCGGCTATCTGCCGGGTATCTGTCAGCCGGTTGATCCGCCGGGTATTATACGCCAGCGCGCCGTTTTGCGCCAGGGTGGTGCAGGCTGCAAAGCGACCCTTCTTTTTGTGATAGCGCAAGGCCAAAATACCGGCGGCGCCCGACCCGAAACGCGGCTTGATAAAGGCGGCCGAACAATGCTGTTCCGACAGCAGGCCCACCAGCGAATGAAACCCTTCTACGGCGGGCGAAAGCAGGGGCGTGGTTCGCAAACCCGCCAGCCGCCGTTTGCTTTCCGCCTTATCCAAAGCATGTACAATGGCTTCGGGGCGATTCAGGAAGCGCGCCGTAGGGTCGCTTTCCAGCCTGGCTATCCGCCTGAGCCACTCTATATACTCCATGCACAGCGCATGGCAAGCCTTCCAGCCGGCCTGATGATACAGGGGAGGCTCCAGCTTGATCAACATATTCCGGTACGCCGGAAGGCGCTGCTCCAACTCCCTATACGTAATAAAGCGGACGTTTACGCCTGCGTATTCGCCCGCTTTAATAAAATAAGCCGTCCGCTGCGACGGTTCGTTACTAACCACTACGGCCTGCATTTACTCGGTAATCAATGGAAATCCGCCATACTCGTCATACTCGTCGTCTATATCCTGCGCATCCGACACGTTTACGTCTACCGGCAACCCGGCCAGTTTCTCCCGCATCTCTTCCGTCAGGTAATTATACCCCATGTCGATATATTTCAGATGTTTAATCTTATCTGCCTCATCCAGCAGCAACTGTCCGCCCGCGTCGGTTAATACGCCGGCCGAGATATCCATCGTTTCCAACTGAGGCAGGATATCCGACCGAAGAAAAAGTCTGACTACCTCATTCTGTTCTTCGGCGTTAACAAGCCCCAGATACCTCAGTTTAGGAAATCTTTCTTTCGAGAACAAAGGCTCGAACTCCTCTATCGTACCGTCAAAACCATAATCCTCTACCCCCACGTAAAGGAGCAGTTTTTCCAGGTTTGGAAAATCAGACGCCAGTATATCGGCCAGCACGCCGGCATTTAATCCGCCGCTTATAATTTCAAGCGATTTCAGGCTGGGACGAGGCTTCTGCCCGATAGACAGTCCGTTTGTACCCTTTATTTTCAAATCAGTCAGTTTAGGCATACTATCCAGCAAAGGCGACAGATCAGCCTGCTCAATCCACGAAATTTCGGCCTCCTCCTGGTCTATATCGCCCCAAAACAAGCCCTCTATATACGCAAACTTTTCCTTATCAGCCACCATCCCGTTCACCAGCTCCTGGCAACTCTCCGATTCATAATTCCAGCAACCCACAATCAGGCGCTTAACACCCGGCAAATCCCTGTCGCCAATCATTTTACCCAGCAAATCCTGCTGCGATTTCCCCTCCTCGTACTCGTCGTACGACAATTTGTATTTCCTTACCCTTGCATTCGTTTCGTCAAACGCATCTTCTTCCTGTTTCATACTGGTCAGTTTATTGTTAAACGTTAAAAAACCCTTTATTATCTACTGATTTACAAAAGGCAAAGATAATCAAAACAGGATACGCCCCCCACATACCCAATAAAGATTTAAGGCGACGCCCTTAAAAAACGCCCCTCCCCGCCCGCTATCCCCCACCCGCCAATCCGCATGAGCCAAAATAAATTACGTAATTCAAGTTTCGGAATAGCTATTCCAGGATTAGGAATACGTATTCCAGGGTTCGGAATAGCTATTCCAGGGGTTCGGAATAGCTATTCCAAGGTCAGGAATAGCTATTCCAGCGTCAGGAATACGTATTCCAGGGTTCGGAATAGCTATTCCAGGGGTACGGAATACGTATCCCAAAAGTTGGATAAGCTATTCCAGCGTTCGGAATACGTATTCCAAAGGTTGGGATAGCTATCCCAAGGTTCGGGATACGTATCCCTGGGTTAGGGATAGCTATCCGAAGGTTCGAAATAACTATCCCGAAGGTTGGGAGTATAACCCGGAGGTTAGGAATAGCTATCCCGATTCTGTAAATTCTAACCAGAAACGTTCACTTTCTAATGAGTAGGCGTTATCCATTAATTGTGTATATTTGCAGCGAAAAAAACGGATATAACACATAAGTACAACTATGTATCAGGCAATTAAACGCTAAATAATTTCATTAATAACCAAAGGCTATACCAATTTCAGCCTTCATGTAACAGTTAAAATTTACAGGATGAAAAAAAATCGATTCGTATTATTCGTCATTTTTATAGCGCTTCCCCTAAGCATGCAAGGGCAGCAAGTCTTGAAATTTGATCCGAACAAATTAATTTTCGGAGGCGACGTCGGGTTTGGCATATCCCGCGATTACTGGACGGCGGGCGGTTCGCCTCAGGTTGGGTATAAGCTGACAGACCGGTTGCATATAGGGGCAGGTATCGGTTACCGGTATGCCCGATCGGATAAAGATTATTATACACATACCGATAATGGAGAGGTTAGTTCGTGGCAAACAAAAAAATCCCGTTATACGGAAAATAGCGTAAGCCTCAATCTTTTTGCACACTATTATCCCTGGCAAAAACTGCTGCTCAGCGTCAAGCCCGAGATCATGCGCACCTGGTATAAAGAAACTCTTGCCGAAAATACATTTGCCGCCAATCAAGTTGTTCCCGCCCTTATTGTTGGCGGAGGCCTGTATTTGAACCCGGTTATACTCCAGTTAAACTATGAGCTTATTCACCATAAATACTCGCCTTACAGCGACAACATATTCTTTAGCATAGGCTTTATGTTTTAAGAAGCCCTTTACAGGCAAATGTGAGATGGAAAAAAGGCAGAAAGCAGCAGGCAGAAAGCAGTTAGACGTCGGTAGCCGGAAGACGGCAATCCGAACCTTATCGGTCTTTCCGCTTTCTGCTTTCCGCCTGCTGCTTTTATCTCACAATTTTACCCCGCGCAAAGTATAATTACTACCTTTGCGACAAACAATCCATGCAAACGATGCATATCAACCTGTTAAATTTTGCGCTACATGAAACTTGTAACAATTTTATTACTTATGGCAAGCGTCTCGTTATCTTCGTGTAAAAACAAGTCTATACCGCCCGTATACGATGGAAAAGATATTTCGGGAATAGCCGAGGTTACGCATAATAAGAACACAAAGGAAACCATACTGACCATCCAAACCGATGGAAAATGGAAACTGTATACCGGCGCGCGCGTTGAAACGATCAGCCGCGGCAAGCCGCTGGCAGAAGGTAAAGGTTCCGGCGTCTATACCTTGCCCGTTTCGGATACGGTCAGAAACTATTTCCAACTGGTAACAGAAGATGGTAAAGCGATCCTTGCCGAACGCCATTTGCCAATGGAAGGAGGATATAATTTCAGGGATTTGGGAGGGAAAAAAACAGCAGACGGGCGTTTTGTTAAATGGGGCAAGATTTTCCGGTCGGACGATCTTGGCTCGCTCACAGAACGCGACCTGAATTACCTGGCTTCCATACCTTTGGTTTCAATTGTCGACTTCCGCTCGGAAGAAGAAAGGAGTCAAACGCCGGATAAAATACCCGCTTCCGTAAAGGAAATCTACCCCTACGCTATTTCGCCGGGTAATTTAATGGCCTCGGCAGATTTTTCCATGCAGGCTATGCTCGATACAGACAGCATTATGATAGCGATCAACCGGATGCTGGTTACCGACCCCCAGGTAATTAAAAGATACCAGGACTTTTTTTTATTATTACAGAACGAAGAAAAAACGCCCTTGCTGTTTCATTGCTCGGCAGGTAAAGACCGTACCGGACTGGGAGCCGCATGGATATTGCTGGCATTAGGCGTAGACGAAGAGGCGGTTATGCAGGATTATCTGCTGTCCAACATATACCTGAGAGACAAATATGCCGGCTATATAGAACAGTTCCCCAGCCTGAAATCATTATTCAGCGTAAAACATGAATTTCTGCAAGCCGGGATAGACCGGATAAAAGAAACGTACGGAAGCGTAGACAACTACCTCCAGGGCACGCTGGGAGCTGATATTGCCAAACTCAGAGAAATGTATTTATATTAATGTTTTACAAACGGATTCGTCATATCAGAGGGCACGGCGTTCATTCGCCGTTTGTTTATAACCTTATTACAAAAGTTATTGAAGAACGTTGCCGTTATTACTCTTTCGATGATATTGAATTAATCCGAAAACAGCTTCTTTTTAAAAAAGAGGGAAAGTTAATCAGGCGCAAAGCCATCAGCGCTAAACACGGAGCGCTCCTGTTCAGGCTGACAAATTATTTCCATCCTCAAAATATAATTCAAATCGGGGCTACAACCGGATTATCTACCTTATACCTTACGTCGTATGCTACCGGAATAAACTGTATTTCGCTTGAAAACAGACCGGAGTATGCGTCTGTTTCGCGCTGGACATATCATAAAGCGGCAAAAACGCCTGTGGACGTAAGGGAAGGGGATTATAAGCATACGCTCCCGCAAGCTTTGCTGGATATAAAACGCCCCGACTTGGTGTTTTTCAATCTCGCCCGCGAGCAAACGGATAGTCTTTGGCTGTTTTACCAATGCGCGGAATATATACATAATGATACGTTTTTCGTTTTCGCCGGTATAAAAAGCAATGCCCGGGCGCGGAATTGTTGGAAACAAATAGCCGGTCATCCCAAAGTAACCCTGGCAATAGATTTATATTCGACAGGTATCGTATTCTTCAACAAAAAATTACATAAACGTACATACTTACTTTATTTTTAAACCTGCATATTATTAACAACATGAAAAAGAGCATAGTTTACACCCGTACAGGCGACAAAGGCATGACCTCTCTGGTGGGAGGCCAACGGGTATCAAAAGCCGGCGCGCGTATTGAAAGTTACGGCGCTACCGATGAGTTAAACTCCTTCGTAGGCCTGCTGATAACCGAATTAACAGACAAAGAGGAGTTAGACTTCTGCCGGTTTATACAGCATAAATTATTTACCATTGGTTCGTATCTGGCAACCAACCCGGAAAACGTCGGCCCCGGAATAGAAAGTAAAGTCGCCCCTGAAAGCATCGAAAAGATAGAGCATGAAATAGACCGGCTCGATAGCGCTTTGCCCAAAATGACGCATTTCGTTTTACCGGGAGGCAACCGCGCGGCAGCTTTGGCGCATGTTTGCCGTACGGTTTGCCGCCGTGCCGAACGACAGATTTACCGGTTGGCCGAAACAAGCCGCGTAGAAGAACCTGTGTTGATGTTCATCAACCGGTTATCCGATTATTTCTTCGTTTTAGCGCGTAAAGAATGTATTAAAAATAATGGCGAAGAAATTATATGGGATTATACTTGTATCTAACAAATAAAGTTATATTTTTGCGGAAATTTGAAAACCAAGCCACTAAGTGGTATAAATTAATTGATAACAACTATGTATTGGACTTTAGAATTAGCTTCAAAACTGGAAGATGCGCCCTGGCCTGCAACAAAAGACGAATTGATTGATTATGCACAACGTTCCGGCGCGCCCTTGGAGGTAATAGAGAACTTACAGGAGATGGAAGACGAAGGAGACATTTACGAATGCATGGAAGACATTTGGCCGGATTATCCAAGTAAAGAGGATTTCTTTTTTAATGAAGAAGAATATTGACGTGTAGGATACAAAAAAAGAATGTAGTTCTAATGAAATAAGGAGGCGGCTGGAAATAAATCATACAAATGTATGGGAACTGTTTTTTTACGGGACAAAGCCTGAAAGCAGACCGATAAATGTATGATTTATTTCCAGCCGCCTCCTCAGAACGGGGCAGTGGATTTGCAGGGCCGCTTGTCTCGTTTGTTTTTATTTTTAATACAATTTATTGGTTTTCCCGCCGTTTTTCTATCGTATGAAGAAGATTCTTCTTTCCATAATAGCCTTCATGGCTGTAAGCGGTACTGTCTGGTCGCAATATGATGCGCAATTTAGCCAGTACTTCATGGCTATGGGATACTACAATCCGGGATATGCAGGAACATCGGGCAACCTGAACGTTTTCGCCCTGTATCGTCTGCAGTGGATGGGCTGGGAAGGCGCGCCCAAATCGCTCTTTGCCACTGCCGATATGCCGCTTGCCGTAAAAAAGGTTAACCTGGGGATTGGAGCAATGGTATTTACCGAAAGTATCGGCTTGTTCAATAACTCTCACTTTGCCGCCCAAGTAGCCTGTAAACAGAAATTGTTTGGCGGAACGTTAAGTATAGGCTTACAGCCGGGTATCGCTAATATCTCATTTGACGGAAGCGAAGGCAAACTGAATCTGGGCGAATCAGAATATCACCAAAAGGAAGACGAAGCTATCCCCAACGTAAAAACCAGCGGCATGGGATTTGATCTAAATGCAGGTATCTATTATACGCATAAAAAGTTTTATGCAGGCGTCGGAATCATGCACATAATGGAGCCTGAGCTGGAACTGGAAGAAAATATTTCTACGTTCATAGGCAAGTCATATAATTTAACCGGCGGATACAATATTCAACTTGAGAATCCGTTGTATGAATTACAGCCTTCCGTTTTTCTGAAAACAGACTTGGCAAGCTTTCAGGCGGATATTACGGCGCGGATAGTTTATAATAAGATGTTCAATGGCGGACTCTCCTGGAGAGTTAACGAATCGGCGGTAGTTATGTTGGGAGCCACATTCGGCAATATACAAGTAGGATACGCTTATGATTTCCCGACAAGGGGCGTTTTATTGAAAGCCACAAGCGGAAGCCATGAAGTGATGGTGAGGTATCAGGTGAAGCTAAACAAAACCAAGTCGGGACAGTATAGGCATAAAAGTGTACGTATATTATAACAGTATATGAAAAAGGTATTATTAGTACTTATGGTTATTGTATTACTTCCCTCATGCGGAAGAAACTTGCGCAGTATAGGAGAAGTTACCGGGGCAAGAGCCGTAGCTGTAAACGAACCGGCTCCATACGGCATGGTGTTAATTAAAAGAGGTTCATTCGAAATGGGACCATCCGGCAAGGATTCTTTATGGGGAATGACGCCGGAAACCAAAGGCGTTTCTTTTGACGCTTTCTGGATGGACCAAACGGAGATAACCAACGCCAAGTACCGCCAGTTTGTTTATTGGGTGAGGGATTCTATTATCCGCGAACGGTTGGCCGACCCTGCTTACGGGGGTAACGACCTGTTTAAAATTACAGAAGACCGGTATGGAGAGCCTGTTGAACCTCGCTTAGACTGGAATCGCCCGATTCCCTGGAGGCGGGCGACAGAAGACGAGCAACTGGCGATCGAGAGCATTTATTATACGAATCCGGTTACAGGCGTGAAAAGATTAGACGAAAAACAAATGCTTTTTAAATATGAATGGTATGATTATACTTCGGCGGCATTGCGCAAGCATCGCCTGAATCCTGCCGAACGGATACTTAATACGGATATAACCGTAAATCCGGACGAGATTGTAACGATATCTAAAGATACGGCTTATATAGACGACGAAGGACGCGTCGTAAACGAAACCGTCACGCGACCGTTGGGTAGCGAATGGGATTTCCTGCATACGCGCATCATCAATATTTACCCGGACGAAACGTGTTGGATAAACGATTTTAACAATGCTTATAACGAACCTTATATGCGGATGTATTTCCAGCATCCCGGTTACGACGATTATCCGGTAGTAGGCGTAACATGGGAACAGGCTGCCGCTTTTTGTATCTGGCGTACCGAACTGTTTAAAACGTCTATGAATCTTCCGCCCGGACAGGCATTCGAGCCGTTCAGACTCCCCACGGAGGGCGAATGGGAATATGCCGCCCGGACAGGCAAAAATGAATATAAATATCCGTGGGCGACCGGCGAATTACAGAATACAAAAGGTTGCTTCCTTGGAAACTTTAAGCCCGGAAACGGTAATTATACGGAAGATGGACATTTAATTACTGCAAAAGTGGGTTCTTTTGCACCCAACGAGTTTGGACTGTATGATATGGCCGGTAATGTAGCCGAATGGACAGCCACCGTTTATTCGGAATCAGGCCCGAACCAAATGAATGATATGAATCCCGACTTACGCTATAATGCTGCGAAGGAAGACCCTTACGCCATGAAGTCGAAAGTAGTGCGCGGAGGTTCGTGGAAAGACGTCGCTCAATTTATCCGCTCGGACATGCGCACCTTCGAATATCAAAATGTGCCTCGTTCATACGTGGGTTTCCGTTGCGCGCGTACTCAGGTAGGTTTTTCACGTTCCAAAGGAAAAGGGAAATAACAAACATACAAGCAAGATAAAATACTTCATAGAAAATGGGAAAATATAGAGGATATAAAAACAGGGTGGAAATGTACCTTTCAAGCGACAGGGGAAAGCGCTTGTTAAACTTTTGTTACAGTTGGGGGGCTTCCATCGTTATTTTAGGCGCCATGTTTAAAATCCTGCATCTTCCGTATGGCAATATGATGTTAGCAGTCGGAATGATTACGGAATTTTTGGTGTTCTTTATTTTCGGATTTGAAAAACCGAACACGGATTATCATTGGGAGGATGTTTTTCCGGTATTGAAGTCAAAGAATCCGATGGACCGTCCTGATTTCCACGGAACGCCGGTATCTGCCATTATGGGGGCTTTTGCCAATCCGGAAGACGACGACATTTCCGGCGGCGCTCCTAACCTGACGGGGACAAAGGTGAACTTTTCCGGCGGCGGTGGCGGCGTACAAAACATAAACCTTGGCAGTATGGGCATTTCGCCTGTCGACGTAACGGAAGAAGATACAAAGAATCTGTCTGCCAGTATTAAAAAATTGAGCGCCGCTGCCGAACAAATATCCAGAATGGCCGAACTGACGGAAGCGACTCAAAAATATCTTGACCAGCTTTCGGGTATGTCTGATAATATGGACCGTTTCAGTAAAGTGACCCATTCGCTGTCCGAAGTATCCGATACGTTATTACATTCATATAAGCATATTGCCGACAATTCAACCGGTATTACCCGTAATTCGCAGGGATATGTTCAGCAAATGGAACTGCTGAACCGTAATCTTACCGGACTGAATGCTATCTATGAAATGCAGTTAAAGAGTATCAGCTCGCAAATTAGTTCTATCGAACATATTAACGCCGGTTTGAACCGCATCAAAAACTTGTATGACGGCTCGCTGACGGATAGCTCTGTGTTCCGCGCGGAAACAGAGCGAATGGCGCAACAACTGACGCAATTAAATCAGGTATACAGCCGGTTGTTAAACGCTATGACTGTTAATATGGGGCCTGTTCCGCAGAATCCTTACCAGCAACCGCAACAACAAAATCCATATCAACAGCCGCAGCAGGGTAATCCGTATCAATCACCCTATACCAAGTAAAGAAGATGGCAGGAATAGGAAATAATCCCAATTCGCCGCGTCAGAAAATGATTAATCTGATGTATCTGGTGTTCATTGCTTTGATGGCGCTTAATGTGTCGTCGGAAGTATTGGACGGATTTGGTTTGGTAGATAATAGCCTGCAAACCTCCATTAGTAATACGGCTAACCGCAATGATATTATAAGCAACGAACTGCAAACGTATTATCAGGCAAACCCTGCCAAAGCCGAAGAATGGTATAACAAAAGCATCCGGGTAAAAAAAGCGTCGGATGATATTTATAGCTACATCGCAGACCTGAAAGACCGTATTGTGAAAGTTGCCGACGGAAAAGACGGCGATATAAACGATATCCAAAACAAAGACGACCTGGAAGCTGCTTCACGCATCATGCTGGCTCCTGTTAACGGAGAAGGTAAAAAGCTTAGGGAGGCGATAGACTCGTATCGACGGGCTATGGCTAATATGGTGGACGACCCCGGCAAGACGGCCGTTATTGAAGCGATTCTCAACACGCAGCCGTCTAAACAGGCTGGTATTAACCAGCGAAACTGGGAAGAATCGCTCTTCGAAAATATGCCGGTCGCCGCCGCTATAACGTTGCTTACCAAGCTACAAAGCGACATTCGCTATGCGCAGGGGGAAGTGCTTAATAACTTGCTGAGCAGTATTGATGTAGGCGATTATCGCGTAAATATGATCGAGGCGCAGGTTATTCCTGAAAGCCAGATCGTTATGCGGGGTGGCCAGTATAGGGCAAATATTGTCTTATCGGCCATTGATTCTACCAAACGTCCGGCGGTTTTTGTAAACGGACAGCGACTTCCCGACGAAAACAACGGGCTGTTTACCGTCAACGCTGGAGCGACTGGAACATTCCCGGTAAAGGGCTACGTTGAAACGCCGAACAGTGATGGAAGTATGTTGCGCCGCGATTTCGAAAGCGAATATTTCGTTACCGAACCAAACGCTACCGTTGCTCCTACATTAATGAATGTATTATATGCCGGTATTATAAACCCGATTCGTATAGCCGTACCTGGTATACCGAGCGGTAATATAACTGCTACGATGACAAACGGCGTCTTAAACCGTAATGGCGATTTATGGGACGCGCGCCCTGCAACCGTAGGCGTAGAAGCCTTTATTTCGGTTAATGCACGCATGGCGGACGGACGCATGGTTCAAATGGCAAATACGCCTTTTCGCGTACGTGCTTTGCCCGATCCGCTTCCTTATATCGATTATAAAGACCCAAACGGGAATATCCGTAAATTTAGAGGCGGAAATATAATGAAACGTAGTTTGGTTGAAGCCGACGGTATCCTGGCGGCTATCGACGACGATATATTAAACATCGCATTTACCGTATTGCGTTTTGAAATTACGTACCCGGATTCATTCGGCAACATGATTAACGAACCGGCTGAAGGAGGCAAATTCTCCGAACGGCAGAAGAATTATATCCGTGGTTTGGCGCGGGGAAAACAGTTCTGGATCAACAGGGTTGTTGCCCGGGGGCCGGACGGGATAGAACGTACCATACCACCCATTGAAGTAAGAGTAAATTAAGATAAAAAAAAGATATGAAACGCTTGTATTACATACTGGCTTTAGCAGGTTTTCTTCTAACATCTTTACCGGTATATGCACAGGAAGGGAATGACGCCCAGCAAGAGCGGAGAGGGCCGCGGGCGCGAACCGGAAACAGGGAGGCTGATAAAAAAGAATCGGGCTTGCCGGAACTGACCGTACGCGCGCAGGATATGAACGAACGCATGATACAGGAGATAGGTAACGCGCGCTGGATGCGCGTAATTTACCGGGAAATAGATTTGGAAAAAGAGCAGAACGCGCCGCTGTATTATCCGGTAAAGCCTTTAAACGGCAATATGAATCTTTTCTCTGCTATCTTCCGCTTAATGAGCGAAAACAAATTGGCCGCCTACCGGTACGAAGATGGTTTTGAGGCTTTTGATGAAGCTCATCTCGTCAACTTCAAAGAAGATGTGCTCGACAGGGCGTATATTTATTACGACGAGATTCCGGGACGCGCCGGAGAAAAGCCTTCTTTTATAATTAATGAAAGCGATATTCCATCGGCCGACGTTTTGGCGTATTATGTCAAAGAGGCCTGGTATTTCGATCAAAACAATTCTGTTTTCGACGTTAAAACCTTGGCGATTTGCCCGATACTTACAACATCCGGCGATTTGGGCGAACAAACAACGCCGCTTTTCTGGATACCGTATGAAAATATACGCCCCTATATCACAAATTCGCTTATTATGACTTCAAATATCAATAATGCGAAAACGTTTACGATAGACGATTACTTCCGGCGCCGTATGTTTGATGGAGAAATTATTAAAACGGAGAACCTGATGAACCGGACATTGAGACAAATGTATCCGGAACCCGATTCCTTAAAGCTGGCTCGGCAACAAATAGAAACTCAACTGACAGCATTCCGGGAATCATTGTATTGGCAACCCGACACGACTCAGGTAGCCGATACGAAACAATCCAAAAAAACGGCTAAACTGGCTCGTACGGCTAAAACGGCGTCGACTAAAGAACCAAAACAGGAAAAAGTATCGGCGCCCAAAGTGGAAAAAAGCGCCGCCCCGGTTCGGAGCGTGCGTAGAAGACGGTAATGTACTGGACATTATTTTTGATATTTGTACGTATCGGAACCTTTACCATCGGCGGTGGGTACGCTATGTTGCCGCTAATTGAACGCGAAGTCGTTAATCGCGGTTTGATTACCAAAGAGGATTTTATCGACCTTTTTGCCGTAGCGCAGTCGTTGCCCGGTATTTTCGCCGTTAATATCTCTATCTTTTTAGGGTATAAATTAAAAGGTATCAAGGGGAGTACGGTCTGTGCGTTAGGCGCTATCCTGCCCTCTTTTGTCATTATACTGGCTATTGCTCTTTTCTTTTCCCAAATACAAAATAACGTATGGGTGGAAAAGATATTCAAAGGGCTTCGTCCGGCTGTAGTAGCCCTGATTGTCGTCCCCTGTATGACGGCCGCCCGATCCGCCGGACTTACCTGGAAAACCGCCGGAGTCGCCATAACTGCGGCGCTGTTAATATGGCTGGTACGGATTTCGCCTGTATATATAATTGTGACGGCCGCTATGGGCGGTCTTCTCTGCAAACTAAATATAAAGAAATGGTAATATGATATTCCTGCAATTATTTTGGGTCTATATTAAAATCGGATTATTTAGTTTCGGCGGAGGGTACGCTATGCTTTCGCTTATACAAAATGAAGTAGTAGACAAGTATAAGTGGATTAGTTTGCAGGAATTTACAGACGTAGTAGCCATTTCCCAAATGACTCCCGGCCCTATCGGTATCAACAGCGCTACCTATATTGGTTATACGGCCATACATAATGCAGGGTATTCTACCGGACTTGCCATTGGGGGGTCATGTATCGCTACATTTGCCGTATGTTTACCTTCGTTTATATTAGTGCTGATTATTTCATATTATTTCAGCCGGTTTAAACAAAACCGGTATGTAGAATCCGCCTTTACAGGATTACGACCGGCCAGCGTAGGATTAATTGCCGCAGCGGCCTTACTGCTCATGAATCACGAAAATTTTATCGATTATAAAAGTTTCCTCATCTTTGGAGCCGCCTTTATCCTCACATGGAAATTTAAATTACACCCTGTCCTGATGATTTTTCTGGCCGGTATTGCCGGACTTGTTCTCTATTGGTAAATCCACGTACTTATCCGCCTCGGGAGAAGGAGCGCGTAACGTTTTCTCCATAAGCTCCGGATTAGCTAATACTTCAAGCGCTTTTTCCAGTACGGGATCATCCTTCAACGTTTGTATCAGTTCTCCTTTTTGATAGTAGTAGCGTTTTACTATTTCAGTAGCCATCATTTGTTTAATCTCATTCTTAAACCGGTTAAAATCGCGTTCTATATCAGGCGTTAATTTCGTTTCCAGCTCGTGAAACAGGGTAGAATCGCTATCTGTATATCCTTCAAATTCGGCTACTTCTTTTAAGTTTTTCAATAATTTCTCACTCTGGCGGTCATAGCTGAAGTTCTTATCTTTAGCATACGCCTTAAATGCCTCAAAATCCTTATCCGTTACTTCAAATTCTTCTATGGGAGCAATCGTGTTATGTTTCTGCACATAATCCGTTATAAAATCAAACAACACATAATCATTCAGTAAATAATACATTAACGTAGGCGTTTTGGATTCTTCTACTTCAAATTCGGGACGAACCCCTCCCCCGTCGCGAACAGGACGTCCTTTCAACGTATAAAATACAGTCGTCAAACTGTCGGGTATATTCCCCGCGCTCCCGTCGGGATTCCGGTGGGAATAGTCTACTTGCTGAATACAGCGCCCGCTTGGGATATAATACTTGCTCATGGTAATTTTTACGCTTCCGTTATACGGAAGTTCACGCGGACTTTGAACCAGTCCTTTACCGAAAGAGCGTTGCCCCGCCAATACCGCGCGGTCCATATCCTGCAATGCGCCGGAAACAATCTCGGCGGCAGAAGCCGACGAGCCATTTATCAATACGGCTAATGGAATAACGGTATCTACCGGCTCTCCGGAAGTACGGTATACCCGATCCCACTGCCGTACCTTACCTCTGGTAGCAACAACTTCTTTTCCTTTCGGCACAAACATATTTACTATTTGAACGGCGCTTTCCAGTAATCCGCCGCCATTATTACGCAAATCCAGTATAAGCGATTTTATTTGATGATTTTTTCGCAAATCATCAAAAGCGGTTTTTACCTCTTGCGCGCTTTTATCCGTAAACCCTCTCAAATAAATATAGCCTGTATCTTTGTTACGTACGCCATAATACAAAACCTGGTCAACCAATATCTGCTTACGGGTTAAGTCTATTATACGGGGATTTTTTTCTCCCGGACGCTGAATTTTTATTTTCATTTTGGTATTAGGCACGCCCTTCAATAATCCGCTTACCTCGTCGCTCGACTTATTTTCAACATTTACCGTATCGATAGCCAAAATACGGTCGCCGGCTTTCAGTCCGGCCAGCGCCGCAGGCATTCCTTCAAAAGGCTCTATAATAATAACGCCCTCGTCTCGCTGACGGATATACGATCCGATACCGCCATACTCTCCGGTAGTAATTATTTGAAATTCTTCCATATCCTTCTCTGGAATATATTCGGTATAAGGATCAAGTCCTCCCAGCATGGCGTTAATACCTTTGTTGATGGTTTTTTCAACATCCAGGGTATCTACGTAGAACATCTCTACTTCCTTCACCAGTGCGTTGAATATATCCAGTTGCTTGCTTATTTCAAAACGATTGCCGTCTTGCGCTTGCACGGGTTTGGCGCTTCCCAACAGAAGAAGCAGGTTTAACAGGCATACGATACTCTTACAGACAGGTCTATACATATAATTTTTAGTTAAATTTCGATGTAAATGTATATAATAAAGCGTAGTTTACAGCAAAATATCCTGTACTTTTAACTTTATTTGTTCCCAATAGCGCTGCGGCGCTTGCGCCCCAATCACGCCTATTACATACCCCGCCAGCATGGAACCTATGCGTCCGGACTGTTCAAGCGTAGCCCCGACAGACTGTCCATAAAGGAATCCGGCGGCAAAATGATCGCCCGCTCCAGTCGTATCAACCGGTTTACCTCCTTCGGCGGCTATTTTTATAATTTCCCCATTCCCGGCAATTATAGAACCTTTTTTGCCCAGCGTAACAACAGATATGTCAACCATTTGGGAAACTTTCCGAATGGCTTTCTCCGGTTCAAGCCCGGTAAAAGCCTTTATCTCGCTCTCATTGGAAAACAGAATATGCACATAGCGGGGAATAATATCTTCCAAAAAATCTCTGAAAGCATGAACAATCGTAAAGTTTGATAAATCCAAAACTATTTTCACGCCATGCTTTTGCGCTTTTTCCATTGTAGAGCGCACCAAAGGCTCGTTTACCAAAAGATATCCTTCTATGTAGATAAAATCATATCGGGCAATTACATCCTCACGGATATCATCGGGCGTCAACGTTGGAGCCGGGCCAAGAAACGTTCCCATGGTGCGTTCTCCGTCCGGCGAAATCAATACGGTACAACAGCCCGAAATCCCTTTTGCCCTGGCAAAATAAGGAGTAACGCCTGCATCAAGCAGCGCCTTTTCATAATATTCGCCCAAACTGTCGGAACCTGTTTTTCCGATAAAACCCGTTTTTGTTCCCAAATTAGCCATGGCGCGCATCGTATTACAAACCGAACCTCCCGGAGCCTGCGTCCGTTCCAGATGAGATTGCGTCTTCTGGATAACAATCATCTGATTCTCGTCTATCATATCCATAGCGCCTTTCGCCATACCTGTTTCTGCAAGCGGAGCATCATCTTCCAGCTTCAACAATATATCCACCAAAGCATTTCCCAAACCAAGCGTACTCATTTAAAAAAAATTTCTACAAATATATTGCATATTTAGAAAACATCCCGTACTTTTGCCCAGCAATTACAAAAAAGGATTCAAAAGAATACTTCGCCGCATCAAATTATTCTTCCTTAGCTCAGTTGGTTAGAGCATCTGACTGTTAATCAGAGGGTCCTTGGTTCAAGTCCAAGAGGAAGAGCAAGATAGACAGCTACTTATAGAAGATTATAAGTAGCTGTCCTTTTTTGTTGCGCACGTTTTGAAAATGCCTCTTGTACAAATGACAAAATATACATTCCTGATAAATATTTTGAAGGTACGGAATTACCCATTGCTTGTGCTATTCACAACAATGACAAAAGTGAATTAAAAAAATTATTAAAACAAAAAGTTACAGACCATTGAATTCCTCTCCACGTTCTTTCGTAAATAAATACATATCCTGATAATCCGTTCCTCCTGTCAGGTATGTCAACAGCGCTATCATCAGTATGTCCGATAATAAATGCATGCAGCGACCTTCTACACAGGAGGCTTCTACTTCTGAAAAATATAACGCTATCGCTTTCTCCATAATATTGCTCCTTTTTATTTGGTTAGGAGGCGGCTGAAACTAAATCATACATTTATTTCCAGCCGCCTCCTTATTATGGACGACAAAGACATCCATTTTTCTCCTTTTATTCTAATTTTGATGCGGTTGCCCCTGAAGTAGAACTGTGTTTTTCGATTATTATGAAATCTTTCGCTATCTTTGTTGCATGTGACCTTTTTGCCATGAAAAACCAGTCAGCAAATGTCAATTTTGAACAGGTCTATATTCTGCATTTTTCAAAGAT
>JAIRYL010000054.1 GCA_031267775.1 Tannerellaceae bacterium | reverse complement strand
TGATTTATTTCCAGATACCTCCTTAAATACTCCCGGATTCTCAATTAGGAGGCTTTTTTATAAGCAGGGCGAATAGATATAGACGCCCTGCTTTTTCTGTCTGTTGGAGAGTCGCAGCGTGCTTTCGCGCAATTTTATTTGGCTACTCTTTCAAGCCATTTCAGCATGGCCAGCATTGTCCCCATTGAAATAAAGCAAGCTGTTACAAATACGCACCAAGTTGCCCAGATGGGTATATTTTCATAAAACAGGGTACCCAGTATCAGCAGTTGGTTTCCTAAAGCGGTAGCGCCCAGCCAGCATCCTTGCATAATTCCTTGATATTGCGGAGGCGCTACTTTTGAAACAAAGGATAAACCTAACGGGCTAATAAATAATTCGGCAACAGTCAGTATAAAATAAGTTCCTATCAATAAAAACGGCGTTACGCGCATGGCGTCGGTTAGCCCGCCCATCGCTTTTACTTCGCCGGCGCCCGGAAGCCCGAAAGAACCAAGAGCCATAACGACGAATGCAGTGGCGGCAATGCCCATGCCTATCGCAATTTTTCTTGGAGTAGAGGGCTCTTTACCGCGACTTTTGAGCCAGCCAAAGAAACCGATAACAACAGGAGTAAGGAATACGACAAAGAAAGGATTAAAGAACTGGAATACTTCCGCTCCTTCGATGGTGGTAAAGCCCAAATCAAATTTCAACCAGTTCAAATTAGTATAGTCGTTAGCGAAAAAAGTTAATGTAACGCCGTTTTGGTGAAACGAAAACCAAAAGAAAATGACTACGGCAAAAACGGCAAACAGGGCGTACATACGTTGGCGTATTTCCTGGGCAGACATTTGAGCAAGCGAGCCCGCAGCGTTGTTTTCGTTACTTTTGACGGTTTTTAACGCCGGGTCTGGTAATTTAGCTTTATTGGACAAGAAAATTACCAGCGATATAAGCATGGCAACAACGGCGGCGGCAAACGCATAATGGAATCCCGTATTGAATACATTCAGATATTGATTGGCAAAAACGGTTAAATCGGCAGGCGCTGTCTGGCTTGCCTCAGCCGAGAGCGCAGTAAATCGCTGGGCAGCTTCCGGCGAAATAGTACCTTTTAAAAATTGATGGCAAAGAGCAGGTAAGTCGGAATTATACGTAAAACCGTGAACGCCTACCCACCAGTTGCGAATACCTACGGCAATTAAGGGTGCGAACAGCGCTCCGATATTGATGAACATATAAAAAATCTGGAATCCGGTATCCCTTTTATCCGTATAGGCAGGGTCGTCATACATCTGTCCGACAACGGCCTGCAGGTTTCCTTTAAATAAACCGTTACCAAAAGCAATTACAAACAGCCCGATACAAGTTAAGGTAAGGTATAACGGCAGATTCGGAACAGGCGTTGGCGTAGGTATCGCTACCAGGGCATAGCCGATAGACATGCACAGCAGGCCTGCTAAAATAGTTCCTTTGTATTTTTTTGTCTTGTCTGCAATAAATCCTCCGGATAAAGCTAAAAGATAAATCAGTGCATAGAAAATGGAATAAATAATAGTTGATTGCGTTTTTTCTAACCCGAATTTCGACATAAGGAATAATGACAGGATAGCCATCATAATGTAAAACCCGAAGCGTTCGCCCATGTTCGACAGGGCAGCTCCGATAAGTCCTTTGGGATGATTTTTAAACATGTGTTTTTGGTGTTTTTAGAGTTGATAATGTTTATTGTATGATTTGTTTAATGGCGCCGGTTTCGGGATAAAAAAACACTTTGACCGGCGCTTTTTTATCTTCGAACATAACAGGGGCCAGTCCTTCGCGACTGCCGAACTGTATAATTTGAACTTCTCCTTTAAATAATGTTTTTTTATTCATAACGATATCTACAACCGCCTTACCCGGCACATTGTAGATAACGCCTTTCAGCGCTTTTTCTTTTTTTTCCGCTTCTTTAGGATCTAAAACAGGCGCTTTTTCGGTAGCTTTCAGATTCATATATACCGGCGTCCCTCCCAAGTCGTCGCCGGCGATAATGCCTAATTTGTCGGAGAAGCGGAAAAGTACTTCCATGTTAAGATTATCATAAGGCGTTATCGAAACGTCGTAGTAAGCTGTTTCTTTGGTACAGACGCCTGTAAAGAGGTTTGTCAGGGCTTTTTCCTGTTCTTCCAATTGTTTGATAACAAGCTGCATGGCCTGTCCGTCGGGAGGTAAGTTGTCGGCTTCTCCTGTCAGAATATTCATACGGCTTTCGCGGATGCGGTATATTTGCCTGGCGGCCACTTCCGCCTGTTTCGCTAAAGAACCGGCCATGAGCAGTTCTTCCGAGAATACGGAAATGTCGGTAGCTTTAACGGGGCCGGTTTCTCCTTTTTGCGCGTCTTCAAGTCCGGCGGATGCAGGCGGAGTATATTCCGCATTGATAGCGCACAGCATACCGTCTTCGGTAAGATAGGCGTAAGGAGCCACCGTTCCCGGTTTAAATTCTATAATGTACGTTTGCTCCGGGTCGGGCATACCTTTGTTAATGAGGTTTACGTTTCCCAATTCATAATATACTTTATCTTCTTCTATCGGATTTTTTACGCCAAGATATTTTTCGGCATATCTGTAATAAGGGCCTGCTTTACAGGTATTCTTTGTTACTTCTGCGTTTACCGTCAACATTGTTTTGGGCAGGGAATAAGTGACGCCGAAATTATTACTTTTGGTAGCAATCCTTTTAGTCGCTTTGGTTTGCGACAGACTCGGAAGGCTGAGAAGTAAACTCATAAAAAGGATCAAGTTCTTCATATTAATGGATTTTTAAAAAACTACTTTACAAAACTAAAAAATATTTTGTAAAACAGCATGTAAACAATACAAAAAACCTCAAGGCAATCGCATCCTTATCTTAATTCCGTAAATGGAACGCTTCCCGGCTGCCAGTCTTCATTTTTCAGGGGCGGAACGTTGCTTTTCTCCAAAAAATCCCAAAAACCGGTTGGACGCCTGATCTGGTATTCCGAACGGTTTGCTACTACGATGATTATTTCTCCTGTCGACAGGATTTGAATTTGTACAAGATTATTTTTTCCAAATGCCCCGATTTTCAATCTCAGGAAACGGTCGGTAGCGGGATTCCAGAATTGCATCAGGTCATAACTTTTAGACGAAACGCCTCCCGAACTGGTACAAATGGCAACCCATTCGGCGTTAAAATAAGAGGGGTATGCCCAATGATCCATGTTTTTTAATAGCCGGCGTCTGTATGCCCCGGTAACCATGTTTACGTCTATCAAATCGGGCGTCAATTTGCCGTTTCTTGCGATGGTACGGCAATACATCAAGCTATTCTTCCCCGAAGATATTCCCCTGAGCATATCGTTACTGTGAAGCGCCCCGAAAGGATGATTTTTCAGCGTCCCATTCTTAATAGTCGCTAAAAACGATACGTTATTGAGGTATATAGTCTTGTCCCCCGTTTGAATAAAATGCACGTTACCAAACGTGCTTTTTCCGTTCATCAGCGCCGTGCACCGGTATATTCCGGACCTGTCGGCCTGAATCATAAATACCTTCTCGCCATAACCGAAATACAACTTGACATCAAACCAATACAACTTCGCCGTCGCCGGTGGGAAAGCCGAACCTGTCGGCGCTTTTACAATCTGCCAACGCTCCATTTCTTTCGGGTTTTTACCTATGGCAATTATCTTGTCATCAGGACTATCCTCCATCTCGCTGCTCTTGCCCAGAATGAGCAACGCCAGGGCAATACTGCTATCGGCGTCGGAAATATCGCAAAACGCCGCATACAGGCCTGTTTTCTGCGAATAGGCACAGGAATAAACAACTCTTTTGGTTTTGAATGTATCAGGCGGATTGACTTTTAAATCCACTGCGATACCCATCCGCTTCTTTCTTGTTTTCATGTAGCCGAAAGCGTAATCTCCGGCTACGGAGCAGATAGACACATCGGATGGATAAATGTACGCATTGCTGCATGGCGTCTTGTCTGCAGGATTGAACCTGCGGGCATTTTCGCCAAATTTACGGCCTTGCTGTTTATACGCTTTGCAAAGGCCTCCCTGTTTTTTCCACGTTTTCTCAAAAGATTTGCAACCGGGTTCGGCCACCAATACAAGCGTTATATCGTCTTCACTGTTGGAAATATCATATAAGGCATATCCGAAAGTAGTCAGCTCTTGGCCGAAAGCGTCCAGCTCATCCTGGAAATATTCTCCGGTATAGTTTTCTGCCAATTCCTCAAAAACAACCTTGTTCAGAAAAGGATATTCGTTACCCCATGCTTTTTTGCATTCTTCCAATGTATCCTTCAGGTCTGAATCCTGAGGAATCTCAATTTCTTTTGATTTTAAATCGCCCATAATTTGTATGATTTATTTCCAGGCGCCTCCTTATCGCATGTCGTCGCTTCACCGGCAGAAAAAAAACTATTTCACCTGTTTAAAAGCTATTCCCAGCGAGTCGATAATATCTCCCGCTATCATGCTCTCTTCCGAGTGCAGGGCGGCGGCATGGTCTCCGGCCACGCCATGCAGGTATACGCTTATGACCGAGGCCGTTTCCGGTTCGTATCCCTGCGCCAGCAAACCCAGTATGATTCCGGTTAATACGTCTCCGCTTCCGGCCGTAGCCATTCCCGGATTACCGGCGGTGTTGAAATAAATATTGCCCCCTGGCGTGCAAATAGCCGTGTAAGCCCCTTTTAAGATAAAAGTCAGCTTTTGTTCGATAGCCAGGTTTTGCGCTTTCATCAGTCTTTCATATCCGTCGGCGCTATGGCCTGCCAGGCGGTCGAATTCTTTCGGATGCGGAGTCAGTATACTTCTTTTGGGTATGAGCTCCAACAGGTTTTCGTCTGAAGCAATGATATTTATGGCGTCGGCGTCAATAACTAAAGGGGTACGCGCCTCGCGAAGTAAATCTTCCAACCCGGCTGCTGTTTCAGGACGTTGCCCTAATCCGGGGCCAATACCAATGGCGGCGTAAGGCGATATATCGGGGATGGTTGTAAAATACTCCTGATGCGGGTCAAAACTAAGTATGGCTTCCGGCGAGGCCGTTTGCAGGATTTGTTCTCCGCAGGACGGTATATGCACGGTTAACAAGCCGACGCCGCTGCGTAAACAGGCTTTCGACGCCAGCAACGAGGCGCCCATTTTACCCCGACTGCCCGCTATCAGCAAGGCATGCCCATAAAGGCCCTTATGGTCGAACTTCCCGCGAGGGAGTATGGTTTTGTGAATATCGTCTTCGGATATAAGGTTATAGGGCGTTTTTATTTTGCTTATAATTCGGGGATGGACGCCTATATCCAGTACTTTCCATTTACCTGCAAATTCTTCATTTTCAGGTAACATAAAGGCCAGTTTGGGGAAACTGAACGTTAGGGTAAGTTCAGCCCGGATAATGGCGTCCATATTGTTTTTACGATTATCCTCGCCAAATAAGCCCGAAGGAATATCTATAGATACGACATGAGCGCCCGATTCATTAATATGGCCGATTAACTTGGCAAAGCCTCCTTCAATTGGTTTATTGAGGCCCGAACCGAATAATCCGTCAATTACAATATCATTCCCGTTTAATTCCGGCAGCGTAAAATTAGAAACTATTTCATAAAATCCCGTTGCGCTTGTATCTACCAGCCGGTATTTATTCTCCAGGCATTCGGGCGAAAGATGTTGCTTTGTATTAAACAAATAGGTAATTACTTTATAAGATTCGTCTTTTAAAAGGCGGGCGACGGCCAGGGCGTCGGCTCCATTATTCCCAAATCCTGCAAATACCACAATGCGGTACTGTTTTGAAAAACGGCGGATAAACTCCTGTACAAATAAAATAGAAGCTCTTTCCACCAAATCGATAGCGGCAATTGGTTCGTTTTCTATGGTATACCGGTCGAGCTCTTTAACCTTTTCTGTTGTAAATATTTTTATCATAACGATGGTTTTTTAGTAGTATGCAAATGTATAACAAAGTTCTGCTTTAGAATAATTAAGCAGCATAGTTTTTTACGAATCTAAAAAAAAGTATGGATATCAAAATCTCCGCCCTCTTGCAGCGTTTGCGAATCTAATTGTTAAAAAGGCTTCCCGACAAGTACAGATAAATAAGCTACCGCTAAGGTACAAATTTATCCGAGTCAAAGGATCCACAAAGGATCTACAAAGGATCATGCTACCTGTAAGCAAGCCGCAGGCGTCGACCTTACAAAATGACGCCCATCCAACCGCCCCATAAACCGCCCGAATCCCACCCCCAAGCCGCCCCGTTGCCGTTCCGTTGCCGCCCCGTTGCCATTAACATTTTGATACCGTTTCAAACAAAAGACAAACAATCTGTCAGAAACCGCTTTTTTCGGACTAAAGAATGTTTATGTATATTTATGTATATTTAACCGGAAATCAGCCCCAAAACCCCCAAATTAACGTTCCGGAAACAATTCGAGCCGCTTAACATATAAAAATCTTTTTTAAGATTATCTCTCCCAACCATCGGTTTTTTCTGAACTTCGCACGGTTTATCAAAGTATTCCTGAAATTATATCCTGAACATTTCCAAAAGAATAAAATGGAGTAATCTTAAAAAAACGCTACCTTTGTTGCCCTAAAACGATAGAAGATATGGATAGAATCCGGCTAAAGGATAAAGAATTTGAATTGTATATTCCGGAGAAGGATATAAAAAAAGCTATAAATAAGGTAGCTATTCAAATAAGGAAAGATATTGAAGGTACAAATCCATTGTTTGTTGGGATACTGAATGGCGCATTTAAATTTATTGCCGATATAATGTGTTGTTTAAATGGACCTTACGAGCTTACGTTTGCCCGGTATGCTTCTTATCACGGAACAAGTACTTCGGGAAATATAGTAGAAATTATGCCGGTGAAGTCGGACGTTAAAGGACGTTCCGTTATTTTATTGGAAGATATTATCGATACCGGCTTTACGATGAAACATATCATTCGGAAACTGAAAGATGATGGAGCTTCGGACGTTAAGCTGGCTACTATGCTTTTTAAACCGGGCGCTTTACAGTATGATATTAAGCCTGATTATGTAGGGATGGAGATATCGAATGATTTTATTGTCGGGTATGGATTGGATTATGACGAATTAGGTCGCGCATACCGGGATATATATAAAATAGTAGAAGAATAATGCCATAATTTAATAACCAGAAATATGTTGAATGTAGTGATTTTCGGCGCCCCAGGCTCTGGAAAAGGAACGCAAAGCGATTTAATTATCAAAGAATTTGGATTAGACCATATTTCGACAGGCGACGTTTTACGCGCTGAAATGAAAGAAGGAACAGAATTAGGGAAGATAGCTGATGATTACATCGTAAAAGGGCAACTTGTGCCGGATGAATTAATTATTGATATGCTTGCTAAGGTATTAGACGGTAAGGAAGGTTCAAAAGGCGTGGTTTTTGACGGTTTCCCTCGTACAATCCTTCAGGCGGAGGCGCTAAAGAAAATGCTGAATGAGCGCGGTACGGACGTAACTTTGATGATAAATCTGCATGTGGAAGAAGATGAACTGATGAATCGTTTGCTGGAACGGGGTAAAATATCCGGACGTTCGGACGATAATATCGACACGATTAAATCCAGACTGGACGTTTATCGTTTGCAAATAGCTCCTTTGGCCGAATATTATATGAAGGAAGGTAAACGCTATGCGGTAAATGGAGTTGGTACGATTGAAGAAATATTTGAAAGAATAAAGGAAATAATTAATAGATATTTATAAAGGAGGCGGGCGCGGTAAGCATAAATAAAGCCTTACTGCTTATCGCCTTTTTTTCAAAAGAAAAAGATGACTGGATCGAATTTTGTAGATTATGTAAAAATATACTGCCGCTCGGGGAAAGGGGGGAGAGGTTCTGCTCATTTCCGCAGAGAGAAGTATATACCCAAAGGTGGTCCCGACGGCGGTAATGGCGGAAAAGGAGGAAGCGTTTACCTCCGCGGTAATCGAAACTATTGGACATTGCTCCATTTGAAATTCGAACGGCATATTTTGGCGACTCATGGCGAAGGCGGCAGCGCAAAACGCAGTTCGGGAAAAGACGGCGAAGACCGTATTATTGAAGTTCCCTGCGGAACGGTTGTTTTTGATGCGGGTACAGGCGAATATATTTGCGATATAACAGAAGATAAACAAGAAGTTCTTTTATTGGAAGGAGGACGTGGCGGATTAGGGAATTGGAACTTTAAAACGTCTACCAATCAAGCTCCCCGTTATGCCCAACCGGGCGAACCGGTTCGGGAACGTATAATTATACTTCAACTGAAGCTATTGGCCGACGTGGGTTTAGTTGGTTTTCCCAATGCAGGGAAATCCACGCTGCTTTCGGTTGTATCGGCAGCTCAACCTAAAATAGCCGATTATCCTTTTACTACGTTAGAACCTAATTTGGGAATTGTTCGTTATCGTGATAACCGTTCGTTTGTAATGGCGGATATTCCGGGCATTATAGAAGGGGCAAGCGAAGGCAAAGGCTTAGGATTGCGTTTCCTTCGTCATATAGAACGTAATTCCCTGCTCTTGTTTATGATTCCGGCAGACGCCGGCGATATAAAGACAGAATATGAAATATTACATAATGAACTGGTAAAGTATAATCCTGAATTACTGACAAAAAGCCGGGTATTAGCTATTACGAAAAGCGATATGCTTGACGGTGAATTGATAGAGGCCTTATCTAAAGGGTTACCCGAAAATATTCTTTCTGTTTTTATTTCGTCTGTAACAGGATCCGGTATTGTAGAATTAAAAGATATTTTATGGAATGAACTGAATAAAGAAACATTCCATGATACCGAAAGCATTGTTCATAAGAACATGGATTTGAGCGCATACCCCATAGTAGACGATGATTTTATATTCCCTGTGGACGATGATGAAAATGACAGGGATGATGAAGAAGAATACGACGAATGCGAATGGGACGAAGACGCTGAAGAATGACAGTGGAATAACAGGATGGATGGATCGGTACATATCAGTATATCTGAAGAAATAGCGAAGGTTTGTCCTGAATTACATATTCTGGCTTTGTCATGCGACGTTACAAATACGGAATCGGATGTGTTGTTGTGGGAAGAAATAGCCGCTCTTGAACATACCATAAAGGAAAATTATAAGCTGGAAGATATAAATAAACTACTCCCCATCAAAGCCACTCGTCAAGCGTATAAAAAATTAGGGAAAGACCCAAACAGATATCGCCCTTCTGCCGAAGCGCTTTATCGTCGGGTTCTTCGCGGTTTGTCGCTTTATAAAATAGATACGTTAGTAGATATTATAAATCTGGTCTCTCTCAAAAGCGCTTATTCTATCGGCGCGTTTGATAGAGATAAAATGAAAGGAGACAGGCTTATACTTGGCGTAGGACAAGAGGGCGAATTGTATCATGGAATTGGAAGAGGGAAATTAAATATTGCCGGTTTGCCGGTTTATCGTGATAAATGGGGTGGTATCGGAACGCCAACAAGCGATGAAGAACGGACAAAGATTGATCTCCAAACAACCCGTTTGTTAATGATTGTAAATGGCTATTCGGGTTTGGATAGCTTGGAAGAAACAGGTAAGTATGCAGGGGAATTACTAAAAAGGTATGCGTCGGCAATAAATATCGAGAATATGTTGATTGCGTTCTAATTACAAAATAATATTACATACATGTTAATTGTTTCTAAAAGTTAAAAGACAGAAGGAAGTATGCTAAAAAACATATATTTCTTTCTGCATTAACATATTATATATATTTTTGTATGCGTTTAATAAAAAAGTGGCAAGAGAAATGATTGAATTAATTGGAAAAAATGCCGGCCTTATATGGAATGTGTTGAATGAGGGCGGCAAGTTACGTGTAAAAGAAGTAAAGAAAGTAACCAAAATTAGAGCAGAAAAAGATGTGTATGCTGCCTTGGGTTGGTTAGCAAAAGAAGGCAAACTGGCTTTCGAAGAAGAAGAAGGGGATATCTTCGTTTCGCTTGTTTAAGAAAAGAAACGATTGAAATGGGTAAAGGCTGTTCGAGAAATTGAATAGCCTTTTTGTTTGGCGTGCCGTGCATGGCAAATAACCTGGTGGCGCAAGTCCACTACGGGGGTAGTTAGAGGCTCATATCACCCCAACCTGTAAAGCTGAGTTCGACGTAAGAAAAGTAAGAAATACAATTAAGTATACGAAAAACATCATTAACTTAAATGTTATACACAATGTAT
>JAIRYL010000050.1 GCA_031267775.1 Tannerellaceae bacterium | reverse complement strand
CCCGAGCCTTTGAGCGACGCCGCAGGGGGCGCGCCTGCGCGAGGGATTGGAGCGGATAGCCCGGAACGAGCGGAGCGAGCGAGGACTTGCAGCGGAAAGCCCGGCCCCCGTTCATCGGGGGACGCGCCCATATTAAATTGAGAATTGAGAATTGAGAATGGAGAATGGAGAATTAGCAAATGTATCAGAGGCTTCTTGCATGGGGAGAATGATTGATGCAGCCTTTTTTTCGTTCGATTTATTTTCATTCTCCATTCTCCATTCTCCATTCTCCATTCTCCATTCTCAATTTAATTGGGACGCGCCCTGTGGATGGGGCTTTTTAGGAGGCGTCTGCCCTGCAGTAAGCATACATTCAGGCGTAAATATCAATTAATAGCATTATCTTTATCCCCGAAATTTTTAAGAAAATCAGGATATGAATAAAAAGAAATTACCTGTATCGCCAAGTATGGCGCCGACGTTAAAAGCCATTGAACGCGCTTTCAAAAAAGCGCATGACCCATTTTCATGAGAAATGATGAAAGAAAAGACATTTATCATTACCGGCGGCAATTCCGGGTTAGGTTATCAGTGCGCTAAAAATATAGCGCTTGAAAATGATAGCAACCACGTGATTATTGCAAGTCGTAACGAGGCAAAATCCGCCGGAGCTGCCAGGAAACTGGTTGAAGAAACAAACAATCCTCATATACGCGCCTTTTCCCTGAATCTTGCTTCTCTTGCATCCATAAGGGATTTCTGTCAAGCGTTTGCCGATACGCCGTTTCCTCCGTTATACGGATTGGTCTGTAATGCCATAGCCGGTTCTCACGGGAAAAACGAATATACGGAAGATGGTTTTGAAATGACCTTTGGCGTAGGGCATTTGGGTCATTTTCTGTTGGCAAACATTCTTTTAACCCGTATGCCGGATAGCGGCAGGATTGTTTTTGTAAGCAGCGACCAGCATAATCCGGCAAGATGGATGTACCGGATTAGCTATACGGATGCGCTCGACCTGGCCTTTCCGAAAGAATACCGCCATATTAAAAGCTATTCGGGCGTCAAACTGTGCAACATCTACTGCGCCTGCGAAATGGCTAAGCGTATAAGCGCCGAAACATCCAAAAATATTTCGGTAAATGCTTTCAATCCCGCTTTTATGGCAGATACGGGATTGGGCAAAGCAAATTCTTTTGCCGAAAGAATGGCAAAAGCAATAGCGCCCGTCCTGGCCCGAATGATGGGCTTGCACAGTTCCGCCGGAAAGTCGGGTAAACTACTTGCATCCCTCATGACCGGCGAGAAGTACGCAGGTATTACCGGAAAATATTTCGACCGGGACAGGGAATGTCCGTCTTCGGAATTATCCTGTAACACAGCCAATGCCGAAAATCTGTGGAAACGGAGTATCGAACTGGTCGGATTGCAGCAAAATGAAACCCTGTTTACACTATGACGTCCGCCATCGTAAATAATGTACGCCGGCACAGACTTGCAGCGCTTGCCATCTGTACCGGCATAAAACAAATAATTAGTAAATAACAAACATTTTAAACAGTAACTACAATGAACAATTTTTTAGAACTGTGCAAATCGCGTCAAAGTTGCAGAGGATTTTCGGAACAGCCGGTAGAACATGACAAGCTGGCGCAATGCGTTGAAGCAGGCAGATTAACGCATTCTGCCTGTAATGCGCAGCCTTGGAGTTTTGTTGTGATAGAAAACCAGGATATGGTTAGTCAAATAGCATTATGCGGACAACAGTTAAAGCAAAATGCTTGGCTGAAAACCGCAAAGGCATTTATTATTGTTTTGGAGGAACATGCCGTTTTAAGTCCTGTTATCAGTTGTTTCCTCGACAGTCAATATTATGCAAAAGGAGACATGGGCGCCGCCGCCGCATATATTTGTCTGGAGGCTACCGAACAAGGGCTTGGAAGCTGTATTATCGGTCTTTACGACCGTAAAAAGATTTGTGAATTATTGAATATCCCTGCAGAAAAGCCGGTGGGATATGTAATTGCTTTGGGATACCCCCGCGAGGATACTGTCCGTCAAAAAAAGCGCAAAGCGTTTGAAGATATTGTACGGTTTGTGTAAAGCTGATCATTTCAATAAATACAATTGCCGCCAAAAATAAAAGAGTTCGGCCTGATAAAAGAAAATCAGGCCGACTCATCATTGCCTATCCTAAGAATCCAAGCAAGATACCTGCTACAATGGCGCTACCTATCGTGCTGGCTACAGTAGGCCCCATTGCATGCATCAGCAAATGGTTGGATTTGTCGTAAAGCAACCCCATTTCCTGCGAAACGCGCGCCGAATCCGGCAGGGCGGAAACCCCGGCATTCCCGATAAGCGGATTGATTTTGTTTCCATCCTTCAGAAAAAGGTTCATACATTTTACAAACAGGATACCGCTGGCAGTGGCCACAATAAAAGAGATAGCCCCAATACCGAAGATAAAGATTGATTTTTCGGTGAGGAAGGTAGTGGCCTGCGTAGAAGCTCCCATTGTCAAACCAATCAATACGGTAAGAAAATCGGTCACGGGGCCGCTTGCCGTTATAGCCAGGCGTTTGGTAACGCCACATTCTTTCAGGAAGTTTCCAAAAAACAACATACCCAGCAAAGGTAAACCGGCAGGAACCAGAAAGCAAGTCAGCAAAAAGCCCACTACCGGAAAAATAATTTTCTCTTTCGGAGAAACGGCTCGGGGAGGGCGCATCTTAATCAAACGATCCTTGCCGCTGGTCAGCAGTTTCATTATAGGCGGCTGTATTACAGGCACTAAAGCCATATACGAATAGGCCGAAATGGCGATAGCTCCCATCAAATCGGGCGCCAGACGCGAGGCAAGGAAGATAGAGGTAGGCCCGTCTGCACTGCCGAGAATACCGATAGCGCCGGATTCCGCGCCCGTAAATCCAAACTGAAGGGAAATCATATAGGCGGCAAAGATGCCCAATTGGGCGGCAATACCTACCAACATCAGTTTGGGATTGGAAATAAGCGCGGAAAAGTCTATCATAGCGCCTAAACCTAAAAATATAAGGGGCGGGTATATCCCTTTGAGAAGCCCGAAATGAAGATAATAAAGAAGCGAACCTTCTTCGTAAATGCCCACAATGGTTCCCGGCAGGAAGGGAATATTTCCGATCAGGATACCAAATCCGATGGGAACCAGCAGCATGGGTTCTAACTTTCGGGCAACGCCCAGGTAAAGAAAGAACAGCCCGACGCAGATCATGAAATAATGCCCCGGCGTGGCGTTGGCAAAGCCGGTAAACATGAGGAATTGGGACAGGTTTTGCCCTAAGAAATCCAAAACTCCGGTATTTTCCATCGCATCTTATTTAATGGTTAATAAAACGTCGCCCTCCAAAACCGTCTCTTCTTTCCGAGTATGGATCTTTTCTACCGTACCGTCTCTGTCGGACTCGATGTTGTTTTCCATTTTCATCGCTTCCAGAACAACAACTACCTGCCCGGCTTTGACCGTATCCCCCTCGCCGACTTTTATATCCTTTATCACACCCGGAAGGGGAGCCTTTAGCGGCTTGGCCGAACCGGAAGCAGCAACTGGTTTTACAAGGGGCGTAGCCGGCTGTATAGCGGATATTTCCTTTGTACTCATACGGGTAGGATTCGTTGTAAGGCCTTCTACCTCCACCTCGAAGTCTACGTCGTTAACTGTAAGACGCGCCTGGTTATTCTCTACGCTGTGAATTCTTACTTTATATTCCGAACCGTTTATTTTTATCTTAAATTTCTTCATACGTTTATTTTTTATGGGGTATCTGCGTTAATCCGTATATTTTAGAGCTCCAGGGCGAATATACTTTGGCCGCCCGGTTAATGGTGAGTACTGTGTTTTCTATATCATGCAGGTCTTCCGCGTATTTGTACAATGCGATAGCGATGGCCGCCAGTTCATCATTTGTAAGGGTGGCGTCTCCTTTGACGTTTATTTTAACATCCCCTCCCAAAGAAGCTGCCTGACAGGCTTGGGCTTTTTCGTTTTTTTACTTTACAGAGTCTACATGAAATTGTCCCATGTATTTGAAAATAAAATAAAGCAAAGACAAAGAAATGGCAACGGCAATAATGGCTATCATCGTAAGCGCGACGCCGGTGGGGTCGGCCTGCCTGAATTCTTCGCCGCGCGATATCTTTTCTTCCGTATTATTACTGCCTCCGGGCGTCGTGGCCGGAAGATTTATTAAAACTTCCGTTCCTTTTGCGTTTTCAAACCAGCCGTAAGAGACGTTTTCTTTCATTTCCTCCGGATTAAAAAAGAACGTGTCTATCCGTTTGCCATCTACGTCCCGAAATTCAATATAATCTGTTTCATCCAGCGTGAAATTTGTATGAAACGTACCCTTATTCGGAGTACCTGCCGCAAAAAACAGGCAGTAGCCCTGCATCGGAATAATCGTTTTCGGATCTCCTTTTGGAATGCGGTATTCTTTCCCCTTTACCTTTAGATAGCATCCTCCAACGTTTACTTTACCATAGCCGGCATTATAAAGTTCGAGCCAGCCGCCCAGTTGTCCGTACTCGTCCCTGAGGCCATTGGTATTGTGTACCTGTATCTCATTGATACGCACCTCTTGAATGGATTGGGCAGACAATGTATTGGTTGCCGACAAGGTGACGCCCCAAACAAATAGCTTTATGATTGATTGATATTTCATACCTTGTTGCGGTTTGTTTATAAAGGAATGTTACTGTGTTTTTTGGCCGGGTTTATCAATTTTTTCGTCGCCAGCGACTGTAATGCGCGGATCACCCGGAAACGCGTATTACGGGGTTCAATAACGTCGTCTATATATCCGTATTTAGCGGCATTATAAGGGTTGGCAAATATATCCTTATACGCCTTTTCCTTTTCTTTAATACAGGCTGTTTGTTTGCCGGCGTCGTCTATATTTTCAATCTCTTTACCGTACAGTACTTCAATGGCTCCGCCTGGCCCCATCACGGCAATCTCTCCTGTCGGCCAGGAATAATTGATATCCCCCCGCAGATGTTTTGAACTCATCACGCAATAAGCCCCTCCTTAGGATTTCCGCAAGACGATTGTAACTTTGGGTACGGTGGCTTCGCCATAAGCAAAAAGCAATTTGGCGCCATGCGAAATAATCCCTCCATACTCCTGAGCCGTTCCCGGAAGAAATCCCGGCACATCTACCAATGTGACTAAGGGGATATTGAATGCATCGCAAAAACGCACAAAGCGCGCCGCCTTCCGGGAAGCGTTGATATCCAGTACGCCCGCCAGGTTTTTGGGCTGATTGGCTATAATACCCGCGCTTTGTCCGTTAAAGCGTGCAAAGCAGGTGATGATATTGGGCGCATACAGCCGCTGCGATTCCAGAATTTGCCCATCGTCAACGATGGCATGTATAACGTCAAGCATATCGTAGGGTTTATTCGGATTATCAGGTATTATCTCATTCAGAAAATCTTCCAGGCGATCAATCGGATCCGTACAGACAGACAAGGGAGCATCTTCCAGATTATTTTGCGGCAGGTAGCTCAGCAGGTTACGTACCAGGCGCAGTCCGTCTTCTTCGCTCTCCACGGCAAAATGGGATACGCCTGATTTTGAAGAGTGGACAATGGCCCCTCCTAATTGTTCCTGATCTACATCTTCTCCGGTAACGGATTTCACTACTCTTGGCCCGGTCAAAAACATATAGCCGGTTCCCTTGCTCATCAAGGTAAAATCGGTTAGCGCCGGCGAATAAACGGCTCCTCCGGCGCAAGGGCCGAAAATAGCGGATATCTGCGGTATGACTCCGGATGCAAGAATATTGCGCTGAAATATTGCGGCATAACCGGCCAATGCATTCACTCCTTCCTGAATACGGGCGCCCCCCGAATCATTGAGTCCAATCACAGGCGCGCCCATTTTCATAGCCTGATCCATGATTTTGCAAATCTTCATCGCCATGGATTCCGACAACGCTCCGCCAAATACGGTAAAATCCTGCGCATACACATATACCAGCCGGCCATCTATCGTTCCATAGCCAATAACGACTCCATCCCCCAGAAATTTCTTTTTGTCCATTTCAAAGTTCGAACAACGATGTTCTACAAACATGTCGTGTTCTTCAAAGCTACCTTCGTCAAGCAGCATGGCAATGCGTTCACGGGCTGTATATTTCCCTTTTTGATGCTGTGCATCCATTCTTTTCTCACCTCCTCCCAGACGCGCTTTTTCGCGAAAGGAGATCAATTCTTTAACCTTTTCCAATTGGTTACTCATGATATTGTTTTTTTTTGTATGATTAATACTGATTTATAGCCCCATTGGTTAACTAAACCAACAGGAACCGGTATGCCGGCGACTGTCCGCAGGTATACGGTAAATCTGCATAGAGTCGCTCATAAAGAAAGAAGACGCAAACGCACGTTCCCTCTATGTTTCGGGGGAAAGCAGTTCAGTCAAAATAAATATCAAACAAGAAGACAATTGGCCTTTAGAAGAAAAAATGGAAGGGGTAAATAAGTTTCCTTACAAAAGAGCTTAGCGTAATTTGTATGGAATAATCGGCACAAAGATTGGAATCATTTTCCGGCGGCTTCGGGATATTCCATATACCAATAAGGTCTGGACTGGTAAAAAATATCTCCTTAAAGGTTGTACTGCTTCCATTACCGGGACGGCGCCAGATATCAGAGTTTGTATTTTGGGTATCTTTGGTAATAAAGTAATCCTTTTTTTCTTCTTGCTTAATCTGGGCGGCAGTATTACATTTAGTCAGCGTAAACGCAAGACTACCGTCTATGCCCGGCAAAAACAGCATAGACGATATACAAAACAAATATTTTAAACCTTTATTCCAATTCAAAACGGGCTAACTCTTTTGCTATTGTTAGAATTTGAGGCCAAATGTAGTACAAAAATCGTTTAAAATCAAAATTTGCAGGACTGATATCCCCTAATCGCTACTGTCATTGGAGGTTATTTACATGCAGACCTGCGGTCTGTGAAGAAACGCAAGATTTTGCAGGTGATCCGTTCAATTCAAGGATATTGACACTTTTACCTTAATTCCATGTCCAAAAACGTTGTTCCCATAAAGTATTTTACTCGCCCGTTTGTCTTACATGACAGAAGACGTCTTTTAAAAATAAACTGTTTTTTAATTTTTAAAAGTAAACAAAATGAGTATAAGATTTTTATTAGTGATTGCGGGATTGATAACCGCTACAACAACGATGCACGCACAGTCGGGCGTGAAAGGACAGGTTTTGGATGCGACAGACGGTACGCCCGTCGCTTTTGCCAATGTATTATTGTTAAAACAGGATTCCTCGCTGATTGCAGGAACAAACAGCGACGCCGAAGGAGGCTTTGCATTTAAAAAC
>JAIRYL010000193.1 GCA_031267775.1 Tannerellaceae bacterium | reverse complement strand
CGATTTGTTCGTTTTTTGCGTGTTCCCGGCAAAAAATCAGGTAAAGATCTTTTCGCATGAACAAACGGGATGTAAAACAGACGTCCCGGTTTTCTGCCTGCCAGGGATGGAAAGCGTTCTTCAAGCAGGGGCCGACGTTCTTCAAGCAGAGGGCGGCATTCCTCAAGCAGAGGCCGCCGTTCCTCAAGCAGGGGTCGCCGTTCCTCGAGAGCGCCTGTTGAAAATCCTGACTAATTAAAAGGTTTGTTCTGAATCCGGACTGTTTATGTAGTATATATTTCGTAAATGAACGTATCTTTGTATAGTTAAAAATTGGATTGCAGTAAAAACAATCCTTCAACAGGTTCATTATTTTATGAAGAAATTAATTGGTATACTGGTATTAACGCTGACAACTGTTACTGCTCAGGCGCAGATATTTACTCCCGTAAAGTGGAAAATAAATCTGGACGACTCCGGCGCTTCGGAGAAAGCAATTGTTTTTACCGCTACAATGGATAGCGGATGGCATTTATACGATATGGATTTGCCGGAAGGCGGGCCTGTATCTACCTCGTTTACGTTTGAAACCTTGAAAGGGGCCGAATTAACAGGCAAACCGGTAGCTTCCGTTGCCCCCGTATCGGTATACGACGAGCTTTTCGATATGAATCTGCGCTGGTTTGGCGGAAAAGTTTCTTTTACGCAGAAGTTTAAAGTAACCGACGCCAAACAATTCAAAATGGCCGGAGAAGTAGAATTTATGGCCTGCAACGACGAAACCTGTCTGCCTCCTGAGCGTAAAGAATTTTCTTTCGGCAGGAAACATATAAAAATGGAAGAATCCATAACAGATCCGTCAATAGAAGAGCCGGACGAACCGGTTGATTCAATAGCGGAAGGCGACGCGGAAGCAGATAAAATTGCTGCAAATCCAGGTTTGCCCCTGATTAAAACAATCCCTTTAGCCGTGCCCGAACTGGCGGCAGATAAAAACCTTTGGGCGCCGGTCGCCGGCGAAATGAAGGCTTATGGAGACGCCATCCTCTCTGCTGCGGATACGTCGTGGCTATTCATTTTCTTCGCCGGGTTTCTGGGCGGACTGATAGCCTTGCTTACGCCTTGCGTATGGCCAATGATTCCCATGACGGTCAGTTTTTTCCTGAAACGGACAAGTAGCCGGAAAAAAGCCGTCCGGGATGCATTGATGTACGGATTGGCCATTATAATCGTATACCTGTCTATGGGGTTGATAATAACGGGCGTTTTTGGAGCAAGCGCCTTGAACGACTTATCAACCAATGCCGTATTCAATATCCTGTTTTTCCTGCTGTTGGTCGTTTTTGCCATATCCTTCTTCGGCGCATTTGAACTGGTGCTGCCGGTATCCTGGACAAACAAGCTCGACAGTAAAGCCGATTCTACAACCGGCTTTATCAGTATCTTTTTCATGGCGTTTACATTGGTGTTGGTATCATTCTCCTGTACAGGCCCCATTATTGGCACGCTGCTTGTACAGGCCGCAGCAATGGCCAGCGCCATCGGGCCGGCAGCCGGCATGCTGGGATTTGCATTAGCCTTATCCATCCCCTTCAGCCTGTTTGCCATATTCCCGAACATGCTGCAAAATATGCCAAAATCAGGGGGATGGCTCAATGCCGTAAAAGTAGTATTGGGATTCCTTGAATTGGCGCTGGCGCTTAAATTCCTTTCCGTAGCCGATTTAGCCTATGGATGGAGAATTCTCGACCGCGAAGTATTCCTTGTTTTGTGGATTGTAATTTTTGCCTTGCTCGGGTTTTATTTGTTAGGTAAATTAAAGTTAGCCCACGACGTCGACGTCAAGTACATATCAGTACCCCGTTTGTTCATGGCCATAATAACCTTTGCTTTCGCTATATATATGATTCCCGGTTTATGGGGAGCGCCGCTTAAAACTATCAGCGCTTTCGCCCCGCCTTTGCAAACGCAGGATTTCAATTTATACGATAGCGAAGTGCATGCTCCGTTTGACGATTATGAGGCTGGAATGGCCTATGCCAAACGAATAAACAAACCGGTCATGATTGATTTTTCCGGTTACGGATGCATAAACTGCCGCAAGATGGAAGCGTCTGTATGGACAAGCCCGGAAGTGAAACAATTGCTTGAAAAAGACTATGTGTTAATAACATTATTTGTCGACGATAAAACCAAACTGCCTCGAATACTGGAAATAGAAGAACATGGCAAGATGCGTAAACTGAAAACGGTGGGGGATAAATGGAGTTACCTCCAGCGGAGTAAATTCGGGGCAAACGCCCAGCCCTTCTACGTATTGCTTGATAATGACGGCAAACCGCTGGCTCCTTCCTATGCATATAACGAGGATGTTGCCCAATACGTAAAATTCCTGCAAACCGGATTAGTTAATTACAAAACAAGAATAGAAAAATAAGCAAAATGAAATACAGTAGGGAAGACCAGTTGAAAGCCTTCGGGCAACTGCTGGATATTTTAGATGAACTGCGGGTGAAATGTCCGTGGGACAGAAAACAAACCAATGAAAGCCTCCGCTCCAATACAATAGAAGAAACGTATGAATTATGCGACGCAATTATCCGCAATAATCCGGATGATATCAAGAAAGAATTGGGCGACTTGCTGCTCCATATCGTTTTTTATGCCAAAATAGGAGAAGAGAAGGAGGTTTTCGATATCAAAGGCGTTTGCGACGCCTTATGCCAAAAATTGATATACCGTCATCCGCACGTATTTGGCGAAGGCTCGGCCGAAACAAGCAAACAGGTAGAGCAGAGCTGGGAACAGATAAAGCTAAAAGAAAAAGGCGGTAATAAAACAGTGCTCCAAGGCGTGCCGGCCAGTCTTCCCTCCGTCGTTAAAGCGCACCGCATCCAGGATAAAGCCCGTAATGCAGGTTTCGACTGGGAACAGCGCGAACAGGTATGGGATAAAGTGCAGGAGGAGTTCGACGAACTCAAAGCCGAGATAGACCAAATGGACGCCGACCGTATGGAAGCCGAATTTGGCGACCTCTTTTTCAGCCTGATCAATGCAGCCCGGCTCTATAAAATAAACCCCGACAATGCTCTTGAGCGCACGAATCGGAAATTCATCCGGCGCTTTACTTATTTAGAAGAGCATGCGGCTAAAGAAGGGCTATCGCTAAAAGATATGTCGCTTGAAGAGATGGACAAAATCTGGAACGAAGCAAAGGCAAAAGGGTTTTGATGGAAATTAGCGATATTCTGATAGACTGGTACGGTACGAACAAACGGGATTTACCCTGGCGAAAGGCAAGCGACCCTTATATTATCTGGATTTCCGAAATTATACTGCAGCAAACAAGAGTAGCGCAGGGAAAAGATTATTTCCTGCATTTCACCGGACGCTTTCCCGATGTACAGTCGCTGGCAGAGGCTAGCGAAGACGAAGCGCTAAAGTACTGGGAGGGATTGGGATATTATAGCCGGGCGCGTAACCTGCATGCCGCCGCCCGCCAGATAATGGAGCAATACGGTGGGAAATTTCCCGCAGCATATAATGAAGTACTGTCGCTAAAGGGTATTGGCGCATATACGGCCGCCGCTATTGTTTCATTTGTCTGGAACAAGCCCTATCCGGTAGTCGACGGAAATGTTTTCCGTGTATTATCCCGCCTTTTCGCACTGGATACTCCCATCGATACAGGTAAAGGGAAAAAAGAATATACAGAACTGGCCGCTTCGGTTATGAATCCCGCGAAAGCCGCGCTCCACAATCAGGCGATTATGGAGTTTGGCGCATTGCAATGTACGCCGCAAAACCCAGCCTGTATGTTTTGCCCCCTCCAGAGTAAATGCTTGGGATACGCTTCCGGTTCGCCTCTGTCATATCCTGTAAAGCGCCATAAAACAAAAACCAGAAACCGTTATTTTTATTATTTACATATTATATATAGAGGAAAGACCTGGTTGAACCGCCGTTCCGGCAATGATATCTGGAAAGGTTTATATGAATTTCCCCTGATAGAAACCGAAGCGCCTGTAGATTTTGCGCAATTACAAGGGAAAGACAACTTTCGACAATTAATTAAAGGAGCCGGCAAATTATCCGTATCGGCAGAAGCGTCTGATATAAAACACGTATTATCCCACCAAATACTTTACGCCACATTCTATAAAATCAAGATAGAAAAAATCCCCGAATCATTGCAATCCTGTATAGAGATACCCTGCTACGCCATAAACGAATATGCCATTCCCCGCCTTCTTCAGATTTATCTGGAAAAATAATGCTTCCAGCCCGCTTTCAGACGTATAGCTTTGCCAATTACTCGCTCATCCATACGAATCAGCATATAAGGACTTCACAAAAAATGATTAAAAAGCGGAGAAAAATAAAGTTTTTGTACGGATACTTTGGTAAATACAATCTTTTTTTGGTACTTTGCGCACAGTTTTAATAGAAATGTGCAGTTTATGGCAATGACTGTTTCCAAAACTCGGGATATGCTGGTAGATGTAGCCAGGCAATTGTTTGCTCGTATGGGAGTAGACAATACAACCATGAACGATATTGCACAAGCTTCGCGCAAAGGCAGGCGTACATTATATACTTATTTTAAAAGTAAAAACGATATCTACCAGGCAGTGGTAGAAACAGAATTAAACAAGTTGTACGAAATGTTGCTTGAAGTAGCGGGTAAAGATTTGCCTGCCGATGAGAAATTAATGAATTTCTTGTATATCCGGTTGAGCGCAGTGAAAAAAATTGTATTTCGGAATGGAACGTTACGGGCTAATTTTTTCCGTGACATCTGGCGTGTTGAAAAAGCGCGCAAGGAGTTCGATATGAAAGAAATGGAAATAATAAAAGGAATATTGGAAACAGGCGTGGAAAAAAATATATTTCAGGTGCCGGATGTAAACATCACCGCTAAAATTTTGCATCATGCGTTAAAAGGATTAGAAGTGCCTTATATACGGGGACAAATGGGATTTACGGTCTCTGAAAAGATCAGGCATAGAGAAAATATTATGAATTTAATATTTAACGGAATTAAGATTAAGTAAAAAATCAGGAATGTTTATTAATGCTACAGGTGTTTATGTACCCGAAGAGCGTGTACATAACAATCATTTTTTAGAAGTGAATGGGTTAACAAGCGAGTGGATAGAACAGCGTACAGGTATTATAACTCGATCAAAAGCCAAGCCGGAAGAGAATATAACCACTATGGGATTAGACTCTGTTCGTGATGCGCTGCATAAATTACCCTATGATATAACAGACGTCGATCTGATAATCTCCGCATCTTATTCGCCTTATGATACGGTTGCCACTGCCGCTCATGTAGCTCAGTGCGATTTTAAAATGGAAAAGGCAAAAACGTTTTCAGTATCTTCCGCCTGTTCTTCATTTTTGAATGCAATGGAAATCGTGGAGGGTTATTTTGCCATAGGAAAAGCAACAAAAGCGTTGATTCTTTCTGCAGATAAAAATTCGGCGTACGCCAATGATGCAGACCCTAAATCGGGGCATTTATGGGGAGACGCCGCCGCCGCCTTTTTTATATCTAACGAACGCATAACAGATCACGACCAGGAAGTAATAGATATATACACCGAAGGTTTAGGCCATTTAAGCAAAGGGCCGTACGCTGTGCAACTTCGTCCGCTGGACGGAGGGATTATGATGCCGGAAGGACGCGACGTATTTGTTCAGGCATGTACTTATATGCCGAAAAACGTATTATTTCTTTTGGAAAAGAACGGATTGTCGTTAGATGATTTATCCTATTTTATAGGTCATCAAGCAAATATGCGTATTATGTCGAATATAGCCAAGCAATTAAATTTACCGGAAGAAAAATTCCTGCATAATATTGAAAGCTTGGGTAATACAGGCTCTGTAAGTTCGGCGTTGGTTTATGCGCAAAATGTCGATCGATTTAAAAAAGACGACCTGGTAGCCATTACCGTATTTGGCGGAGGCTATTCGGCAGGCGCATGCCTGATCAGGTGTTGATACATTTTATGGATTGAAAATTTATACATCTTAAACTTATGATACAATGAAATTATTAGAAGGTAAAGTAGCTGTTGTAACCGGCGCGGCTCGTGGGATAGGGAAGGCAATAGCCTTGAAGTTTGCTTCGGAAGGCGCCAGCGTGGCATTTACAGATTTAATGATTGACGAATCAGGACAGGCCACGCAAAAAGAGATAGAAGCTTTGGGAGTGAAAGGAAAAGGTTATGCTTCTAATGCGGCTAATTTTGAAGAAGCGCATCATGTAATAAATGAAATACATAAAGAATTTGGACGGATTGATATTCTGGTAAATAACGCCGGTATTACCCGCGATGGCCTGATGATGCGTATGACCGAAGAACAATGGGATATGGTAATCAATGTAAATCTGAAATCGGCCTTTAACTTTGTTCATGCCGTAACGCCTGTCATGATGAAACAGAAAGGCGGAAGTATCATCAATATGGCTTCGGTAGTAGGCGTTTCGGGAAATGCCGGACAGGCAAATTATTCGGCGTCGAAAGCAGGTATGATAGGATTGGCTAAAAGTGTGGCTAAAGAATTAGGTTCGCGCGGTATACGCGCCAATGCGATTGCTCCGGGATTTATTATTACAGATATGACAGCCGTACTGACGGAAGAGGTAAAAACAGAATGGGCCAAACAAATTCCATTGCGTCGTGGCGGTACGCCGGAAGACGTAGCCAATGTGGCAACATTCCTTGCTTCCGACTTGGCGTCGTACGTAACAGGACAAACCATCCACTGTGATGGCGGAATGAATACTTAATATATAGTTGAAAGTTGAAAACGAATTTAATTTTCAACTTTCAATTTTCAACTTATACAAATGGATATCATTTACGAAGACAACCACCTTATAGCTGTAAATAAGAAATGCGGCGAGATTGTTCAGGGAGATAAAACGGGCGACATAACTCTTGCCGATGAGTTGAAAGAATGGTTGAAAAAGAAATACCGGAAACCCGGGAATGTTTTTGTGGGAATACCTCATCGATTAGACCGTCCCGTAAGTGGAATTGTTTTGTTTGCCAAGACCGGCAAGGCTCTTTCCCGTTTAAATGATATGTTCCGTTTGGGAGAGATAAAGAAAACATACTGGGCTATTGTAAAGAACCGTCCGCCAAAAGATGAAGACGAACTTGTTCATTGGCTGGATAGAAACGAACGCCAAAATAAAAGTTATGCTTATGAAAACGAACGTCCGAATACGAAAAAAGCAATTCTGCACTACAAACTGATCGCTCATTCAGATCATTATTACTTATTGGAAGTTGATTTGCAAACAGGCCGTCATCATCAGATACGATCTCAACTGTCTAAAACAGGCTGTCCTGTAAAAGGGGATTTAAAGTATGGAGCGAATCGTTCTAATCCTGATGGCGGTATAAGCCTTCATGCCCGTCATGTACTGTTTACCCACCCCGTTTCCAAAGAAACGATAGAATTGGTCGCTTCCGTACCGCAAAATGATAGCTTGTGGAAAAGCTTTGATTCTATTTAGCGACAATTGTCGCAGATTTTATTTTTATATTCTTTAAAGGACGATCATGTTCGTCGACAGGGACAAATTGTATTTTATCAACCACGTTCATACCGCTCGCAACTTCTCCGAAAATGGTGTATTTATCGTCTAAGCTGGGAATACCGCCTTCTAACATATAACTTTGTTTTTGTTCGGGAGTAAAAGTTTTGTTTTCTGTTTTTTCCATCTTGTCGAGTTCCATTTCAGTAAAAAACGTACCGGTTACGATATAAAATTGAGTAGCAGACGAAGCCCGTTCGGGATTACTCTCGTCGGAAGTACGCGCCGCACAAAGCATACCCCGTTTGTGAAAATATTTAGGATAAATAATTTCAGCGGGAATCGTATAATTTAAGTCGCCGCTCCCTAATTGTTTATCTAATGGAGCGTCTTTGGAGGTAATGTCGCCTGCTTGTATCATAAATTGTTTAATTACCCGGTGAAAGAGTAATCCTTCGTATAGGTTTTCCGATACATTTTTAATGAAATTATCGCGATGCAAAGGCATGTCGTTAAATAGTTTTACCTTTATTTTACCCATATCGGTATCAATTAGTACCAGTGTTTCCGTTTCCTGGGCGCGTAAAGGAGTTGTGGAAAAAACAAATGCAATCAACAATAGCAATAAATAAATATGTTTCATCTTAATACTGTTTGTTGTAACAAAAATAATACAAATATCCAAATGTAAAAAGGATAAAAACCAGGTAGAATCGGTTATTTGAGCAAGCGAATTGTTGCGTCGAAGAAAAGCGGAACCAGACAGGTTCCGCTTTTCTTACTTTGTTAGAATAATTTGTCCGGATATTCTCCGGCGTCGACTAATGCTTTTATTTTATCAACCACTCCCTGACGGTCTTTGGCATACGTAATCCCAAACCATTTGGAAGTAGTATCCAATACTTTTACATTTACTCTGCCTTTTGTAATCAGTTCGTTTACCATTAAGGGAATAAAATATTCGCTTTTCAGATTCGTCCTGTTTTCTTGCAGGAATTTTGCAAAATAATCTTCCGAATACGTAAAGTAATCAGGCGTGAATCCCCACATATTCATAGATACGGGCGTATAATCGTCTAAAACAACCGTTTTTCCGTTTTCGTCGGTAAATTGGATCTGATCGTTTATTCGTTCGATAGCCGTACGTTCTACAACCCCTGTAAGGTAATTTTCCGTATTTGTTTCGCATACGCCACGGGCTACCGAACCGCTTTCGCTTAGCGTATTTCCTACCCGGTAACCAATCATGCAATAATCGTTTTGTTTACCTTCCATCCCGGCGAGTTGTTTACCTAATACGGCAAAACTGTCGCGGCCATAAAAGTCGTCGGCATTTATTACGGCAAAGGGTTCATGTATAACGTCTTTGCCCATTAATACGGCATGATTGGTTCCCCAAGGTTTTTCGCGTCCTTCCGGAACGGTAAAACCGGCCGGTAAATTATCTAATTCCTGGAAAACGAGTTCTACCGGGATATGATTTTCATATTTGGATATAATTTTAATGCGAAAATCATTTTCAAACGATTTACGGACGACAAATACTAATTTACCGAATCCCCCGCGGATTGCGTCAAATATAGAATAATCCATAATTGTTTCACCGTTTGGGCCTAAGCCGTCTAATTGTTTGAGTCCTCCATATCTGCTACCCATTCCGGCGGCTAATACAAATAAAGTTGGTTTCATAATATTGTTTTAATTTATTATACAATACATTTTGGCGCAAATTTAGATAAAAATTCTCGATCGAGACTATTTTCCATATCTTGAATTATCTATACTTTTAATTTTTTTCGCTTTATAATTTCCAAATCTCCATGAAAAAGTTACGTTAAAAATACGTTGTTCAATTATTTTTCTTCTATTGTATTGATTTTCCCAATTTACGGTGGTGGGATTGGGGGTCATTTTCTTTGCTATATTATTGTATTCAATAAGAAAATAGGCTTCGTCTGAAAGAGACCATCTTATACCGGACGACAAATTATAAAAGTGGCCTATATCATAAACTCCCTGAATCATGGGCGATTGATAATTTCCGTTTAGTTGTAATTTTATATTCGGTTTTGATTTTGAGATGGTAAATGAATGATTCATTTGAACGGCAACAAGATAATCGTTTCTACTGAATGAATAACCATGGAAATTTTCCAGTCTTTGTTGTATTCGGATTCCATGAACCGAATAATTTGACGTCCAGAAATCTCCAATTCTGATTGGAATAGTAGCTCCGACTCCTAAAGTATGATTGTATTTGAAATTTTCATACCGGTAGATAATTTTCATCCGTTCTTCATCCTGATACGGGATTTGAGAAAAATAATTGGGGCGATAAGACGTGAAGGCCAGGAATGTATATTTGCTATTCAGAATATATATAAGTTGAGCGTCATACCTTTTGCTTGGTTTTAAAAATGAATTTCCGG
>JAIRYL010000191.1 GCA_031267775.1 Tannerellaceae bacterium | reverse complement strand
TGCAAACAGTCCAAATGCTGCTGTTGTTTTTATATGCCGCCCACGCTGCATCGCCATAAGAAAAATGCCACCATTCACCGGGATAATTCACAAAATCTTCCTTCTCCATTAATTCGAGCAGTCTTTTCCTGTTCCCTGCCTGTTCTTTCGAGAGTTTTCCGGAGCGGGTTTTTGTTTTTTCATTAAACTCCAAATACTTTGTGCCCATATCCAGTTCCCTGCCGTCTTCCGTGCATATTGTCAAGTCGACCGCGCCACCCGTCTGGTGTCCCCCCGCATAGTTCTTTTTGATGTTAACAACCCGTTTATCCAGTATTCTGTTCAATACCGTTTCATCATAACCGGGATATTCTTTTTTTAAATTTTCATACTCTTTCAACCGTCTGTTTTTTTGCGTATTTTCATCCCTGTAAAGGTCGAATATACATAATTGATACCCCTGTCCTTCCAGTTTCCGGTTGATTGCCGTCAATTTTTCCACGACGGACTTGCGGCCGTAAATATCGACATTCTTATTTGAGACAATCATTTTTTTTCGCGGCAACAGAATCATTACCTCATTGTTTTCACGTATTCCGGTCTTCCGTATTACGTCGACAGCCAATACTTCCCTTATGTTCAATCGAACCAGTAATACGTTCCATAAAACTCTTATTTTCATGCGTACATAACTTATTTTTAACACAAAGGAAACATGTAACCCACATCCCCATACCTGCCTTTAATTATCAATCATCAACGCACCCTGAACGAAAATTGCAGGTTAATCATCGGCCACCATTTAGACCATTTGGAATATTTGTTGATGAAGCTGATGTCTTTTCCTTCGACTTCGTCAGAGTCATTGATGTTGAGTATGCGTCCGTCCTGCTTCAGCGTGTAGTCGCCCTGATAGAGCATCCCCAGTTCAAATTTGACGCCGAAACCTCTCTGCGTGACGGCTCTTCCGAGTCCGATTCCCAGATAGGGCTTGACGGCGTTGCCGAGGACAAGATCAAGATTGGCGCGTCCGTTTTCAGTTTCCACTTCGTAGCCGTCGATATTGACCACCGGCCAGCTGTAACCCGGCAGAAGTACGGCAGGTTCGTTGTTACTCGAATTAACAACCGAGCCTTGAATCCCGATTTGGCTCCTTCCGGCGTATGCTCCGACCGTCAGGTGGAAGATGCCGTGCGAAGCCGGGTAGATATCCGCCAGCACGTGACCGTGTACCATTTCTACCTTTACTTTGGCGCGGTAGTCGGGCATATAGCCGAAGGAAGGTTCCAGGTCGCCGGAATAGCTGCTCAGCGAATAGTTGCTGTAACCAAGCGATAAAGGCAGCGTACCGGCGCCGGCACGAAGGTTGAGGTGCGAGCCGAGCGGGGTAGCCAGTTCGAGGCCAACGCCTACGGTAGAAAATCTCAAGGCCAGGTTCACCCGGCTGAAGGGCGTCGTTTCCTGCGCATGCAGGGACGGCCACACCGTCGTTGCAACGACTGCAATGACGGCAATTACAAGGGAGTAAATTTTTTTCATTTTGTTGTATTTTTATGAATTTTTATAATCGGGTGCAAATATATCACTTTTTCGTTAATGTAGAAAAATATTTCAGGCATATTCCTGCTATTACGGCAAAAGAGTTGACATGTAATGTTTCCAGAGATATGCTTCTATTGTTCACAATTTTCGGAGAATCGAGAAAATTGCAAAAAAAATATTCTACCTTTGATACTTGGAATATCCTGTCCCGCGAGGGTTTATTGCCTGGCAGTGGAAAAATAAATTATCTTTACAACAGTTGAATTTTATGATTACGAAAATTAGAAGAATCAATGCAATTTGGACAATTATCCTGTTTGTGACGCTTTCGCTTTCTGTGAACAGTCAGAAAAATAATATAGTGAGTCCGGCTGAAATCAATGTGGAAAGCAGCCTGAAAAATCTTTCCCGTCTGAAAGTGTCCGATCTCGGCAAAACAATCCGTTACATTCCGTTGGAAACGCCGGATGACGGTTTGATTGGTAAAAATCCGGTAGTAAAAGTATTAAAAAAGTATATTGTAGTCGAATATGGTTCATTGCCTTCACGGAACGCCTGCCTGTTATTCAGCAAGGAAGACGGACGCTTTATCGCCGAAATCGGACACGCTGGGCAAGACCCGGCGGCATATACCGACTGCTTCAGCTGGGCGGATGAAAAGGAAGAATTTCTGTATTTTGAACGTAAGCCCAACCAATTAATAAAATACGACATGAAAGGGAATTTTTGCGGCAAGGTAGAGTTCCCGTCTTCCGGACTGGCGTCTTATTATTTAATAACAGATTCGGAAATTATCGGATATTTTGACGCTTTTACCCTGTCAAACCCACGATCATTGAATACATATTCCCTGGTGATTTTTAAAAAAGATGGCAGTTTGAAAGATACAATTCCTTCTTTTTATCCGTATACATTACCGTTCACGGATGATCTATTTGAAATCAGTCTTATACATGGAAACACTTTTTATAATTCTTATGGAAGCTGGGTACGCGCAGGCGCTTTCATTTTTGA
>JAIRYL010000178.1 GCA_031267775.1 Tannerellaceae bacterium | reverse complement strand
GTTCGCCGGCTTCTTTCCCGTCGTCGCGCCCTGCTCCCGCATAATCGTAGGCACTTACCTCCAATATTTCGTTTATCTGGTGGATAAAGCCTTCCTGCGTGCCAAAGATATCAAAGTCGTAAAACCGGATCAACCCCTTAACCATTTCCTTCCGGTTTGGCCAGGCATTTGGGCCATCGTGCGGCGTATCCATCCGCAAGTTATAAGTAGCCACATTCAAACTCTGGCGCTGGCCATACAAGCCATGCATCCAAAGCACGGCTGCCATACATAATACAATTCGCTTCATACGCATGCTATATTTATTGGTTCATATTAGTTACCAACCCGGATTTTGTCCCAAATTCGGATTCATTAAAAGAGCCGATTCCGGGATGGGATAAAGATAGTTCTTTTCTTGCCATTTTTTCTCAATATTGGTCAACCATGTTAATTCTCCCTTCGTATTTTCTGATAACCGTTGCGGATTTACTACGCCGCCCTTTATTGGAGCTACATTAATATAAGTAACTCCTGCTGCCGGGTTTTTCACATCTTCTTCGTACGTAAAGCATACATCCATAATACCGTCGGCATTTAAGTCCATAGGTACATCCAAAGCTGGCACATAAAAGCCATTCCAGGGCATTTCCATCAGATTACCCTTTCTCCAGCGAATCAAATCGAAGAAACGAAGCCCCTCAAAAACAAGCTCTACGCCGCGTTCTCTTCTGATTTCAAGAAGCGCCGGATCTGATATTTCAGGAAAATAACTGGCCTGTAAATACGGATCTATCCGGGTTGGTTTAGCATCTAACCCACCGGTTATGCCTGCTCTTTTACGTAAAATACCAACCGTGTTTTGCCAGTCGGCGTCGGTAAATATTCCTAATTCCGCTCTTGCCTCGGCATAATTCAATAAAACTTCGGCGTAGCGAATCAACGGGACAGAATTGATGTTGTTAGCCCCACTGTCATAATACATATCATCCAGACAAAATTTTATCGGTTGGTATCCGGTATATGTATATGAGAACAGGGGAGGCGCCGCAATATGCGTACCCCCATCCACACGCTGATAATTATTGGTGCGTACCGTTTGTTCCAAACGCCTGTCGCGCCCTATCATTTCTTCTGATAACGCCATTGTTTTATAACCGGTTTTATCGGTAAAAGGAGTTCCGTCCAGCATAAGATACGTATTTACAAACGTACGAATCAAACTGATACGAGAGCCGTATGTAGAACTTGTCCACCACCAGTTTGCATCATTATATACAGACAAAGACGGATCGCAGACCGAGGCCAGTATAATTTCCGTATCAAGCGGTTTCTGGTTGATAAACAATTCTCTGTACGACATAGATTCGCCGGCTCCGGTATAAATTGAATAGCCGGATTCGTTCATCACTTTCCCGGCGGCGTCGGCGGCTTCTTTAATCCATGTATCGGCCGAAGCGTTCAGATTGTAGCTTGTATGATATTTACGGAAAGTACCTTCAAATAAACAAACCCTGGATTTAAAAGCCAATACTGCATATTTCGTAATCGTTGAGCAGGCAGGGTCTGTATCTGTAGTAATGTGTTCATAAGCATAATCCAGGTCTTCCAGTACTTTTGCCATCACCAAGTCTCGCGAATCGCGACTGGCGTATAAAGCAGGGTCGTCCACACTTAATGGTTTATCAATCCAGGGTACATCGCCAAAACGTTTCACTTTCTCAAAATAAAAGAAAGCGCGAAAAAAACGGGCGACGCCGATATAATTATTCCGGATTACTTCCGGAAGCTCCTCGCTGATACAATTCTCAAGAAAGTAGTTGATACTCCTCAGCTTACCCCAGTCGTCCCTGTTGTCGTCGTCTTTTTTACTGTCCCATCTATCGCTTTGCTGCGGCCCGTAAGCCCCTTCCCTAAGAAAGTTCGATACAAATTTCATTGCAGAATAATCAGCCATATTATCATTCTTAAAAGCGTCCCGTATAGCATCCGAAGCCGAAGGCAATATATTGTAAAATGAATTGGCGTATAATTCCAAACCGCCTTCGCTATTAAATACAGGTTCTTTTGATACTTTAGAAAGAGGCTCTTCGTCCAAATCACAGGAAAAGAAACAAGCCGTAGCCATCAATATATAAATTATCTTTTTCATACGTCAGTTATTAAAATGTTATAGATAAACCAAAACTTATACTCTTCAACAAAGGATAATTCCATCCGTCGCCAAAATTACTGTCTTTATGCAAATCCTGGTCCGAACCATTAATACCGGCTACATCCAGGTCTTTCGTCCGCTTATAAAGAGGCGACCACGACCCTAAATTTTCGCCGGATAAAAACAAACGGGCTTGCTGCATTTTCATTTTTGAAACAAAGTTTCGAGGTAAGTTATATCCGATTTGTACATTCTGCAAACGGATATAAGCTACATTTTGCAAATACCTGGTTTGCGCCAGGCGCAACTCGCCGGTTTCCTCTCGCGCTACATAACCACGGTAACGCGGAAAGTAAGCGTCCGGATTATCTTCCGACCATATATTACCCAAATGAAATTTCGGTATCTTATTATATGGGCGATTGTATTGCCCCCAAAACGTTCCGGATTCAGTACTCGGATACCAGTCCTGTTTACCTGTTCCACGTAAAAAAACCGACAGAAAGAAATTATTCCACTCGCCGCCCCATGTAAAACTATACTGAAAACGAGGCGTTGTATTTCCTATTACTTTCTTGTCGCCCGGATCGTTTACCGTATTCTTGCCATAATCTATAACGCCGTCGTTATTCAAATCCTTGAATTTAATATCGCCCGGAAGCCAGGTATAGGTATTGCTTGCACGCATAACGGTCTGCCTGGCATGGTTGGCAATATCTTCTTCGGATGTAAAAAAGCCTTCCGTTACGTATCCCCATATTTCGCCTAATTTTTGTCCTTCGTAATAAATATCATCTCCCAATTTCTTTTCCGGGTTATTATATTTATCAATGGTAGACTGATAATCGGAAAGCGTAAAGCGGATATCATACGTAAATGGCTTGTCGGCCAAGTTAAACCGGTCTCTCCATGTTACCGACAATTCAAAGCCTTTAGTTGTCATGTCTGCAAAATTGCCTTTAGGAACTTCCGCTCCAAATACGTCAGGAAGACTCATACCAACGGTAAACATATCTGTCGTTTTCGTTACATAATAATCCCCCGAGAAACGCAGGCGGTTGGACAACATACCGAAATCCAGTCCGGCGTCGAATGTTGTTGCTGTTTCCCAGGTTAATCCCGACGGAATAACGGCCGAAACGCCTGTTTGTTGCGGACGGATACCCTTTAATACACGTTCCGACCTTTTCACCTCAAATAATTCCAGATAGGTGTACGGATCAATATTACCATTTCCCAGCGAACCATACGAAGCGCGAAGTTTCAGGTCGGTAAATAGATCATTGGGTTTCCAGAATGCCTCTTCCGACATTCTCCAACCACCCGATACAGAAGGGAAAAAACCATACTGTTCGTCCGACGGGAATTTGGAAGAACCGTCAAGACGTCCGTTTACTTCCAATAAATACCTGTCTTTAAAAGCGTAATTCATCCTGAAAAAACCTCCGGCTATTTTCCAGCGCTCGTATCCTCCTTCGGTTGTGAAAGACTGTCCGGCTGCCATATTCAGGTCTTTTGCATCTTCAAAAAGCAATCCGTTACGCTGTACCAATACGTTGTTGTAGGTAGATTGTTCATAGTTATAACCAACCATACCTTTCAGATAATGCGTCCGGGCAAACGTTTTTTCGTATTCCGTATACAGATTGGCTGCGATATAATTGGTTGCCCTGTCAATTTCGCGGATATCGTTTGTAGATGATCCTACATATTCAATAACTCCCGGTTTCCGGCTGAAAGGAACAGGCACACGGATACGCGTTTCGTCGTTATCCTTACTTTGGTAGGTGAAATCGCCGTTTACGCGGAACTGGTTTTCAAAGAAAGAAGCTGTAAACGACGCCGTATTCTTAAATATCCTCCTGTCGGTATCCATACCGTTCTTTCCATACCAAAAATCGCCTACCGTATAAGCTGCCGAATGCGTCAGCGTTCCGTCGGGGTTAAACATGGGCGACAACGGGTGTCCTTCATCGGCCAAATTTCTCCAGATTCCTCCGCTTT
>JAIRYL010000010.1 GCA_031267775.1 Tannerellaceae bacterium | reverse complement strand
TTTTCTTCAATGTATTCCGGCGAGAGTTTTTTCTGTTTTTCAAGCGCTACTCTATAAGTAGCGTTTTTTCGAATGTGATTCAATGTCAGGTTTTTGCTCATTTTGTAGAGGTATCCTGACACATTTTCCTGTATATCTATTTTTTTACGATTATCCCATATATAAAGAAAGAGTTCCTGTATGATATCTTCTGCGTCGTCTTTGTTTAACAGTATACTGTATACATACTTGCACAAGCGAACATAATATCGGATAAACAGCTTATTGTAACTTATCGGGTCATTACGTTTAATAGCCGCTATTAATTGTGCATCTATGTCGTGCTCACATCTCATTATTGATAGCAAAAGTCCTTAGAAATTTTATTTAGAGAAATCAAATATACTGTTTTTCCAAATATGCAAAGGGGAAATTACATGTACTTTTCTAAAAAACCGTCTTTTGCTAAAAAAGTTGACTCGTAAAAGAGTTAACGATGCATTTACATACACAAAAGGATGATGTAAAAAGGAAGAGGTACGGGTATTCAATGAACAGGCAGGATCTGTATGAATCATATCCGTACTCATTTAACGGTTGACAAGCGACGGTTGACATTAAAAACAGGAAACGCGACTAATTGTCAACGATCGCTCGTCTACGGTTCACTATGACAATTGTTTGCTTTGTCTTTTCCGTTCGTTTTCGTCGAGTAATATTTTACGCATACGCATATAATTGGGCGTAATTTCTACGTATTCGTCTATCTTAATGTATTCCAGCGCGTCTTCGAGGCTAAAGATTACGGGAGGGGCTAACGCTATTTTGTCGTCCGAACCGGACGCGCGCATATTGGTCAGTTTCTTTGATTTGGTAACGTTTACCGCCAGATCGCCTTCTTTGGTATGTTCGCCCACTACTTGCCCGGCATATACTTCGTCTTGCGGCAAGATAAAGAAACGTCCGCGCGACTGCAGGTTATTCAGCGCATAAGCATAAGCCGTGCCTGTTTCCAGGGCAATAATCGAGCCGTTTACCCGGCGTTCTATTTCTCCTTTCCAGGGCTGATAATCAAGGAAGCGATGGGCAATGATAGCCTCGCCGGCAGAGGCGGTCAATACGGCGTTGTTCAGTCCGATAATACCGCGCGAAGGGATGTTAAATTCAAGAAATATCCGTTCATTTTTGTTTTCCATCATGATCATTTCGCCTTTACGCTTCGTAACAATGTCGATGATGCGGCTGGACGATTCTTCGGGGAGATTGATGGTAAGCTGTTCTACCGGTTCGCATTTTACGCCGTCGACTTCTTTGACAATCACTTGCGGCTGTCCTACCTGCAGCTCATATCCTTCGCGGCGCATCGTTTCTATAAGCACCGATAAATGAAGAACGCCTCGTCCGTACACCAGCCAGGAGTCTGCCGAATCGGTCGGTTCAACCCGTAGCGCCAGATTTTTATCCAGTTCTTTCTGCAAACGCTCATACACATGGCGCGAGGTAACATATTTCCCGTCTTTGCCAAAGAATGGCGAATTATTAATGGTAAAGAGCATAGACATGGTTGGTTCGTCAATAGCAATCGTGGGCAAAGGCTCCGGATGATTTACGTCGCAAATGGTTTCGCCAATTTCAAAACCCTCAATTCCTATTAAAGCGCATATATCGCCCGATGTGATAGAAGGCGCTTTTGTCCGTCCCAATCCTTCAAAGATATCCACCTCTTTAATTTTGGACTTCACCATAGAACCGTCGCGCTTGCACAAGACGATATCCTGCCCTTCTTTCAACTCGCCGCGATGAACCCGGCCTACGGCGATACGGCCTACATATTTGGAGTAATCCAGCGAAGTGATGAGCAACTGCGACGGGCCTTCCAATACTTCCGGGCCGGGTATATATTCTATAATAGCGTCTAACAGCGGATAGATACCGTCGGAAGGCTTCTGCCAGTCGTCAGACATCCAGCCCTGCTTGGCCGAACCGTAAATCGTTGGAAAATCCAGTTGTTCTTCCGTAGCGTCCAGGCTAAACATTAAATCAAACACCATTTCCTGCACTTCAGACGGGCGGCAATTCGGTTTATCCACCTTATTAATAACCACAATCGGTTTCAGCCCGAGTTGAATCGCTTTTTGTAATACAAAACGTGTTTGCGGCATAGGCCCTTCAAAGGCGTCGACAAGCAGCAAACAACCATCCGCCATATTCAACACACGCTCTACTTCTCCGCCAAAGTCGGCATGTCCCGGCGTATCGATGATATTTATTTTATGTTCTTTATATTGGATGGAAACGTTCTTCGCCAAAATAGTGATCCCCCGTTCGCGTTCCAAGTCATTACTGTCCAGAAATTGGTCTAAATCCTCCTGCCCTTCCCGAAACAGCTTTCCGGCTAATAGCATTTTGTCTACTAAAGTTGTTTTTCCGTGATCTACGTGCGCAATAATCGCAATATTTCTAATCTTTTGCATCGAAACTTATTTTTCGGCGGCAAAGGTACAATAAAAAAACAGGATGAAATAAAAAAGAACAGGAAAAGTATTGTTAATCAAAAAGTAATCTCTATCTTTGCATCCGCTTGGATAATATGGTATAATTTATTAAAGTAACTAAGAAACATGTATTTAGATTCAACAAAAAAACAAGAACTTTTTGAAAAATACGGCAAATCCGTTACCGATACAGGTTCTCCTGAAAGTCAGATTGCTTTATTTTCTTTCCGTATCTCTCATTTAACGGAACATCTTAAAAAGAATCACAAAGATTATGGCACCGAAAGGGCTCTCAAGATGCTGGTAGGTAAACGCAGGCGGCTGCTTGATTATTTAATTAAAATAGATATCGCCCGGTATCGCGCTATTATCAAAGAGCTTGGTATCCGAAAATAAACGTTCAAACGTGTTAGAGATAAAAAAACAGGCGGCTCAAAAGGGTCGCCTGTTTTTTTATACGATCATGCGTTTACCCCATTCAGCCGGCGGGGGCTGACAGCTTTAAAATATGTTTTATTCCGTTAATAGGCTCGAATTGTATCGGTATGTGAATTTCGGGTTTCCGGGGCGGGTTTCCGGTTAAATCTATATAAATATTCATAACTGTTTATAATTGCTGAACGATGCGGTTTTTGACAGATTGTTTGTTTTTTGTTTAAAACGGTATCAAAATGTCAGTGGCGATTGAGCGGCAACGGCGCGGCAACGGGGTTGTACGGATGCGGCAACGGCGTGCCAGCGGGGCGGTTTTTCGGGCATACGCGCAGGCGTCGTTTTGCAAGGGCATTGCCTGTGGCTTGCTTACAGGTAGCGTGATCCTAAGGTATGCCTTTGGGGATCCTTTGGGGATCCTTTGGGTCGGATAAATTTGTACCTTAGCGGTAACTTGATTTACCGGATGCATGCGGCGTTGATTTGTTAAAATAAAGGGGCGTATCAATCGTACGTTTTTGTCGTTATCAAGCTGATAAAATTTATTCATTTACCATCCATATATACCATTCATTTACTATTCATATACCATTCGTTCCGACGGTAGAATATCCACATGCAAAAAAAGAAATACAGTTCTGCTTCAACAAACCTTACTTTTCAGTCATTTTTGAAATGGCAGTTTTTGCATTAATATTGTCATTGCTGCCAGTCGGGATAAGCCTTACTTTTGTAGTCGTGAATATAAAATGTACTATGTAACAATTAAAAAGGAAATCATGAATCAATCAGAAATTCAGTTGAAAACGCTTGACCAGACAGTAAAAGTGGGAATTTTAGCGTGTCCCGGCCTCTTTATGGCAGACGTGGTGGGAGTGCATACCGTATTCGGCGCATAAAATCAGGTAGTAAACGATACAAATATAGGCATTACAAATCGGACGGCGCCTAAATGGGCCATGCCGGATTTTACAAGTATGGAAAAATGGCGGTATGACCTGTTTCTTATGGAAAACAGGTAGCGGAAATAAAATATTAATGTAAATTTGCGCCGTTTAATTACAAATTATAAAATAAAAACAGATTCTACTAAACAAATTAAACTTATGGGAAGCAATAACATGATTGGCGCTAAGATAAAAAGCATCCGGGAATCCAAGCAACTTACCCTTATTGAAATGGCAGAACGTTCCGGCTTGGGAATAGAACAGGTGGAGCGTATCGAGAGTAATGTGGATTTTCCTTCGTTGGCGCCTTTGATAAAGATAGCCCGCGTACTGGGCGTGCGTTTGGGAACGTTTCTGGACGACCAGTCGGAGTTGGGGCCGGTTGTTTGCAGAAAAAAAGACAGTAATGAAGAGAATAGCATCAGCTTTTCCAACAATGCTACCGTCTCTCATAAACACATGGAATACCACTCCCTGTCGCAAGACAAGTCCGGCAGGCACATGGAGCCTTTCCTGATCGATATTATTCCTTCTGAAGATACGGATTTCAGTCTTTCTACGCATGAAGGAGAAGAATTTATTTATGTGCTGGAAGGAATCGTGGAAATTGATTATGGTAAAAACACGTATGTATTGGAAGAAGGCGACAGCATTTATTACGATTCGATAGTTCCTCACCATGTGCATGCCGCCCATGGCGGCGCGGCGAAGATACTGGGCATTGTTTATACTCCTTATTAAAAATCGGGGAATCAGATGGAATTACAAGAGAAAACACTTGGGCAATGGCTTGAATACTGGGCGGAAAAAACGCCTGACAAGGAATATATCGTCTATTCCGATCGTGATTTGCGTTTCACATGGGCGGTATTTAACGAACGGGTAGACAGGATGGCAAAAGGATTGCTTTCTATCGGCGTAAAAAAGGGTACGCATGTAGGAATCTGGGCGACGAATGTGCCCGACTGGCTTACGTTCTTATTTGCAGGGGCTAAAATAGGCGCTGTATTGGTTACCGTCAACACAAATTATAAACAGAGCGAGCTGGAATATCTGGCAGAAGATTCCGATTTGCACACGCTTTGTATCACGGAAGGCGTATTTGACGGTAACTATATCGATATGGTATATGCGATGCTTCCCGAACTGAAGGAAAGCCAACGCGGATATATGCGCAACGGGCGTTTCCCGGAAATGAAAAATGTAGTATTTATCGGACAGGAAAAATATCGGGGCATGTATAACACCCCGGAGCTATTGTTGCTGGGAGAAAATATAGACGACGGCGCGTTAGGCGAAGCAAAGAAACAGGTAACCTGCCACGACGTGGTAAATATGCAATATACGTCCGGGACGACGGGATTTCCCAAAGGCGTGATGCTTACGCATTATAATATAACCAACAATGGTTTTTTTACCGGCGAAAACATGCATTTTACGGGCGGGGATAAGCTTTGCTGTTGCGTTCCTCTTTTCCACTGTTTTGGTATTACGCTTGCTTCCATGAGCGTACTTACGCATGGCTGCACGCAAGTAATGGTTGAGCGGTTTGACCCGTTAGTCGTATTGGCCTCTATACATAAGGAAAGATGTACCGTTTTATATGGCGTGCCCACGATGTTCATTGCCGAGTTAAGCCACCCGATGTTTACGATGTTCGACCTGTCTTCTCTTCGTACGGGTATTATGGCCGGTTCGTTATGCCCTCCGGAAGTGATGCGGGCTGTTGTGGAAAAAATGCACGTCGACTATATCACCAGCGTATACGGCCTGACGGAAAGTTCTCCGGGAATGACGCAAAGCCGGGTAGAACAGAGCTTTGAAGAACGGACTACGACTGTGGGCAAAGAATATCCGTTTACCGAAGTAAACGTATTTAATCCGGAAACGGGGGAAGAATGCGTTGCAGGCGAACAGGGCGAAATCTGTTGCCGGGGTTATTTACTGATGAAAGGTTATTATAAAAAACCGGAAGCTACCGCCCAAGCCATTGACAAAGACGGATGGTTGCATAGCGGAGATTTGGGCGTCAGAGATAAAAACGGAAACTACTGTATCACAGGTCGCATAAAAGATATGATTATTCGTGGAGGGGAAAATATTTATCCCAAAGAAATAGAAGATTTCCTCTACAAAATGGATGGCATAAAAGATATACAGGTAATAGGCGTTAATTCTCCCAAATATGGCGAAGAAGTGGGCGCTTTCATTATTCTTCAGGCTGATACTTCCCTGACGGAAGAAGATGTGAAAGATTACTGTCGCGGACAAATAGCGCGCCATAAGATTCCCAAGTATATTTTCTTTGTTGATGATTTTCCCCTGACCGGCAGCGGTAAAATTCAAAAATTCAAATTAAGAGAACGTAGCTTGGAGTTGTTAGCCGAAAAAGGGATTAACCCCATATAGCCTGACGGTTATATGGGTTTTTACGTAAAACTATCTTCTTTTATACAATTTATGAATACATAACCCGTTGGTATTAACAGGTAAATATGTACCTTTGCGCCGGCGTATCCCATAAGCGGGCGTTGCGCGCAACCAATAATAATTACTTTATACAACCCTATGAGACAGTATAAACTTATTAATAACATGTTAGGATGGATAGCATTTATAATAGCGTCCACCGTTTATCTGCTGACCATGGAACCTACCGCCAGTTTCTGGGATTGCGGCGAGTTCATATCATCCGCTTATAAATTAGAGGTAGGGCATCCGCCCGGCGCGCCGTTCTTTATGTTAACCGCCAATTTATTCGCGCAATTTGCTTCGTCGCCTGATAAAGTGGCCATGATGGTAAATACGATGTCTGCCCTGTCCAGCGGCCTTACGATTCTTTTCCTGTTTTGGAGTATTACGCACTTGGCCCGGAAAATCATCGTAACGGATGGAAAGGAAATGACTGCCGCACAAATGATCACTGTTTTTGGTAGCGGATTGACAGGCGCGTTGGTTTATACTTTCAGCGATACGTTTTGGTTCAGCGCGGTAGAAGGCGAAGTATACGCCTATTCTTCCCTGTTTACGGCGGCTGTATTCTGGCTGATATTAAAGTGGGAAGATGTGGCCGACCGTCCGCATGCCGACCGTTGGATTGTACTGATTGCCTATCTGATGGGGTTAAGCATAGGCGTTCACCTGTTAAACCTGCTCTGTATCCCGGCTATTGTGCTGGTATATTATTATAAAAAATTCCCTAACCCTACCATGAAAGGAACTGTTGTAGCTTTGTTCGTTTCATTTGCTATTGTAGCTTTAATGATGTATGGGGTAGTACAAGGTTTGGTAGAGGTGGCCGGTTTATTCGAACTCCTTTTTGTTAACGTACTGGGAATGCCTTATAATTCGGGCGTTTTCGTATACCTTGCCCTCCTGTTAGCCGTTTTGTCGTGGGCTATATATGAAACGATGCGTAACGATCCGAACGAAGTAAGGATGAAAGCGGCATTTATACTTTCCATTGTTTTATTAGGTATTCCTTTTATCGGCAACGGGTATCTGTTAGGCGTTATCCTGATTATAGCCTTAACTGCGTTTATGTTCTGGTATAAAAAAATCAATACGAAAATAATAAATACAGTCTTGAT
>JAIRYL010000161.1 GCA_031267775.1 Tannerellaceae bacterium | reverse complement strand
AGATTTAGTAATGTTAAAGCCTATGCTCGCCTATGCAGTTGGTAGAGATATTGATAATAAAACAGGGAAAAATAAAACACGGATTAAACAATTTGAAGAAGAATTGTCAAAAGGACTTGGCTTTATTCGATCGGACAACAATAAAAGATCAGACTTCAAGAATTTTGTCAAATTATTTGAAGCGATTGTTGCATATCATAAATATTACGGAGGTAAATAATAACAATAAAATCAAAATAATCATGACTCAATTAGTAAAGAAAATAAAAGTGACAACCACACTACAGTTAGTAACAGGTCTGCATATAGGCGGAGGCAGTGAAAATGTAGAAATTGGCGGCATTGATAACCCTGTGATCAAAATAGCGATGATGAATAACCAGCCTTATATTCCGGGCAGTTCTATCAAAGGAAAGATGCGCTGCTTGCTTGAACAAATAGCGGGAACGGTAGAAGTAGGTGGAGGGAAAAGAAACGCAAAAACTGAACGCCAAAAAAAAATAAATAGGCTGTTTGGTTATTCAGAAGATAATCAACCGTCAAAATTGATTGTCCGCGATGCTTACCTGACTTATGATTCCGAAGAAAAACTGCGAATTTCGGACAATTTAGATTTAACGTATACAGAGATTAAATTTGAAAACACCATTAACAGACTGACAGGAACAGCGGACAATCCCCGCCAAACCGAGCGTATCCCCGCCGGCGTATTCTTTAATGTGGAATTTGTTATCAATGTGTGGAATTATACAGATAATGAAAAGAAAAAAGGATGTGAAAATGACGCGGAAGAAGACTTGCTTGCTTTGTTAAAGGAAGGAATTAGAGCTCTTGAAAACGATTATCTGGGCGGAAGCGGCTCGCGTGGCTACGGTCAAATCAAGTTTGGGGAACTTAAAGAAGAAGATATTAAGTTTGACAAATCTTTTGAAAAAGCAGAGTAATGAAAGATACGTTTCTCATATACAAACTGCATTTCACAACGCCCTTGCATTTGGGTTATGCACGTGGCGATTACAGCGTATCGCTCAAAACCGTAGCGAGCGATACAATGTATGCGGCGCTTACTTCCTGTTTGGCGAAACTTGGAAAAGAGATTCCGGAAGACGGCGATTTGGGTTTTACTGTCAGTTCGCTCTTTCCGTTTTATCAGAAGAACGAGGGTACCCCGGCGGTGTATTTTTTTCCTAAAGGATACAAAAAATCGAAGTATATAAAATCCGATACCGATAATGAGGTTTCCAATGCAAAGGATATAAAAAAAGTGCAATGGTTGGATCTGAGTTATTTCGAGAAAAGAATCGCTTTAAACGAAAATATCTACTCCGAATCCGAGCATATCAAAGGCGAATATCTTACAGACAAAGCAATAGACAAGGATTTTATTACTTCGCAAGTTTCTCCGCGCGTTACGGTTTCCCGCGCGGGTGAAAATGCAACGCCGTTTTATATGGACAGGATTTTTTTTAAAGACTATTCCGGCTTGTATTTTATTGTAAAAGGCGACAGAAAACTGCTGGATATGGCTTTGGGATTGTTACAATATGAAGGCATAGGTACCGACAGGAATGTTGGAAACGGTCTGTTTACTTATACGTCAGACAAAATTGAAATTAACTTGCCCGATAACAATACTACTGAATACGCAATGTCGTTATCAATGTTTATTCCCTCATCAAAGAAACAATTGGCCGTAATGCTCGCGGGTGAAAAAGTCGGCTACGATTTTTTGCGGCGCGGCGGTTGGATTACGACTCCGCCGTTCAATACCAAACGCAAAAATATCATTTACGCTTTTACGTCAGGCTCTGTGTTTTCTATGAAAATGGACGACAACGTGGCTATTCACGGCAAAATCGTAGATTTGAAACCCGATATAGAATGGGAAGAAGGGAAGGTGGAACATTCTATTTGGAGAAATGGAAAGGCGCTTTTTATTCCGGTGATTGTCTAACCGATGATTTTAATTTGATTTTATAATTGATATGATTAACAAAAAATATAACTTGGAAATAACCGTTCTTTCGCCCTTGAGCATTGGCGCAGGGGCGGAGAAAGATTGGGTGAAAGGGATTGACTTTGTTGTGGAAGGTAACAAGGCATATCTTTTGAATCTAAAGAAAATGATTGCTCAAGGTATAAATCCGGAAGAACTGACTGTTCTTTTTGCTCAAAAAAACGAGAAAGCCTTATTGCAGAAAATCGGAGGCAATTTGAAAAAAGTTTCCGATAAAAGTATTCCGCTACCAAACGGAGCTGCGAACAATAACGATATTAAATCGTTTATTAAAAACGATTTGTCAGGCAAACCCATCATTCCCGGCAGTTCGCTCAAAGGTGCGGTAAGATCGGTAATTTGGGCATATCTGTTGGATGGACTGAAAACGGGTATACTGAGTGAAAAAAAATATTTTGGCGATTCCAATAATGGCGACGAATTGATGCGTTTCATCAAATTTTCAGACGCCGATTTTGAAGAAACAGCGCTGGTGAATACCAAAATTTTTAATCTGCGAAAAGTTGAAAATAATTGGATCGGCGGATGGAAATATTCAGGCGACAAAACCAACAATGAATTCCAATCCACCGGATTCAATACGGTGTACGAATGTGTTATGCCATGGCAAAAAGGCGTATGTTCCATGATGCTGTCGGAACTCAACTTTGATAAATTACAGCATATAAAACAAATAAAAAAGAAAGAACTTTTTGCCGACAAAAAATTGTTTTCTCTTATAAATCAACACACCGAAGATTACATTGATAAGGAAATCCATTTCTTTGAAAAATATCCAACTGAAAAAACCGACAGAATTATTGAAAGTCTGGAAGCTGTCAGAAATCTAATCCCTGTCGATGATTCGTATTGTATTTTGAAGATGTCTGCCGGTTCCGGGTTCCATTCTATTACCGGCGACTGGCAATATGACGATTATTCAAAAACAGGCGTAGAAACGACCGGTCGTAATGCAGGCAAACAGAAATACAAATCTCGCAAAGTCGCCGTTTATGATGACGTTTTTTCGTTGATGGGATTTGTGAAACTGCGTCCGATGAGCGATGAAGAAGTGAAAGAATTTGAACAGGAACGGGAAGATAAAAAACGGCAGGAACAACAACAACTAGTAGCCGAATTGAACCGCAAAAAAGCAGAAAAGGAAGCTATAAGACAACGTGAGGAGAATAAGAATGAATATGAACGACTGGTTTTTCAAGCAAACAATTTGTTTGTAGAAGAGAAGTATGAAGAAGCAAAGGAAGTTGTAGAAAAAGCGGTAATTTTATTACCGGAAGGTACTAAACACATAGGGTTATTGCAAAATATAGATGCTGAAATTTTAAGAAGGAAAAAAGCGGCCGACAGAGTGAAAGAACTTGAGGATATAAAACAGAAAGAGATGGCCGACAGATTAGCTGCAAATCAAGTACCGCTTGCTGATAAAATTAAAACTTTAAACAAAATACCAACTTTAACAGGTAGCATAAGAACATGGATGAAACAGAATAATATAACATCGCTTTCTAATGAAGATTTGACAGTTATAAATAATAAAGTAAAAGAAATTTATAATTTGATGAAAGCCCGGGATAGAAAGAATTTTTCTCTATCTTCACTTTCTGAAATAATTGGACAAGATTTAGTAACGCAATGGTCGAATGAGATAAAACAATAATTTTATGCAAATCCTACTGACAAATATCGGAAACAGAAATATACGATATAAAAAACAGTTATATTTCGAACAGATTGAATCTAAATCCTCTTTTCGAGACTGGACGAAAAATATATGGGATAATTTTGATTCCGAAAATGAAAATATCGAACTTAATATTTTGGATACAGTTTTGAAACAAGACGGTTTTCATCCTGACAAAGTGTTTATTATTGTTTCTAATCAGGTAAACAATCCGCAATTCAACAAACAGGATACGTTGTACGAAGGTGAAATTATACAGCGTTTGATCCGACGCGATTATCAAATCGAAGAAGTTGAACTGAGAGAATTTACAGATGACGTTACAAATGAAAACGATCTTTTGAAATTTTATCAGCAGTTTTACATTGAAATAATTTCACAATACGGTGAAGCCGACTTCGTTTTTTGCGATGCAGGCGGAACAGGACAACAAAAAACTGCCGCAAAAATTATGGCTGAGTTTATGTTCCCCGATGGTAAATGGAAAATTTTGTATCCAAGAGAAGACGGTAGCATAGAAGAAAAATCGCAAATCGAATACCGGAATATTATCAATAAAGAACAGGCAATAGCCCTTGTTCGCAAAAACAAGTACGAAGCAGCCTTGAATATTTTGAGTGGAAATGTAGATAAAATTACGGATAACTCATGTTTTAATATCATAGCATTTACGTATTTCAGAATTAAAAAAGATTTGAAACGAACTAAAAGAATCTGGGAAACTGGAAACAGTATTCAGAACAGAAATGACGGACTTATAATGTCTGCTTTGTTTCCTTATAAAAGAGCTTATTCCGAAATTTTATACGATCTCTTTGAAAAAAAATATTTGTTTCTGTCAGAATCGTTACTCATCGCATATCATAATTTATTAACAGAGAATTATCAGGAAAGCATTTTGGAATTTGCTGTATTTTATGAAGAATTTATCCGCCAATCACGTTCAAAAATTGAAGGAGAAATAAGAATAATTATTGGCGAATCAAAAAATAAAAATAAAAATAAAAATACCATTACACGGTGGATTGAATACGATAAACGGAACTTTCTTGCTACACGTCAATATGCCGAAAGAAAATGCATGGAAAAGGCATACGATTATACCTCAATTCCGTTAGCAATCCACATTATTGACGAACAAGACTTTTTTCCTGAATTGCAGCCATTAGCAAAAAAGCTTCTTCCTTATTTGGATTTCACTTATTCCCCATATAAGGAAGGGAAACAAAATGCTGTAAGAGACGTGCGTAACAAAGTGGCACACGAGGGAAAATATATTGATAAGAATGTTCTTGCTAAAGAATTACCTTATTACGGGCAACTGCTAAAAGAGTGCTTGTATGAATGGGGCTTGCCGCAAGAAGATATTTATGAGCAGTTAAACGCAATAATCGAAAAACAAATCCGAAATAATTAACGGCTTATGCAAAAACTCCTCAGAATATTTCTCTATCCTGCTTCGAGAAGATCAACTGTATCTGATTTCGTGCCGCTTCATATAGTAACGCTGAATGTATTATGGATTTAATCCTCAACACTTTCGGAACGTGCCTCACCAAAGATAACGAAGCGTTTATGGTGTTGCATAAAGATGGAAAACAGCGGATTCCACCGGCCGATCTCCATAGCATCCAGATTGGCAGAGGCGCGCAGATCAGTAGCGACGCCGTATTGTTAGCCATCGAAAACGAAATTGAAATACTGTTTGTTGATAATACCGGTAAACCTGCCGGCCGAATCTGGAGTTCGCGTTACGGCTCTATTTCTACCATTCGCAAAGGACAGCTGGAATTTGTGCGGTCGAAAGAGGCTGTAAAATGGATTAAAGAGGTCATTCAGAACAAAATAGAAAATCAGCAAGCGTTACTTTGGACATTTGTCGCTTCACTTCCTGAACTGAACCGGCGGATTGAACATACGGCCATGAGAATAGAAAAATACCGTGAAAAAGTGAACAAGCTTCAAGGCGAGACGATTGCCGATATAGCGCGACAACTGAGGGGCTTGGAGGGGATCGTTTCGCGCATCTATTTTGAAGAGATGAACAGTTTTTTGCCCGATGAATACCGCTTTGAACAACGTTCGCAGCATCCGGCTACCGATGTGACGAACGCCTTGTTGAACTATGGTTACGGCGTATTGTACGGAAAAATTGAGGGCGCCTTAATCCGCGCCGGTATCGACCCATATATCGGAGTTTTTCACCGCGACGAGTACAACCGTCCCGTACTGGTTTATGACGTTATTGAGAAATACCGGATATGGGTTGATTACGTCGTGTATATGCTGCTTGCCCAGCGGGTAATAGGCGAAGAATGTTATTCCGTCAAACCCGATGGCTCGTATTGGCTGGAAGGGCTTGGCAAACGGATTTTGATACAGTCGTTAAACGATTATCTTTCAGAAGTTATACCCATAAAAAAACTGGAACGTTCGCGGCTAACGCATATCGACCTGTATGCCCAAAGTCTCGCGCAGGCGTTTAAAGCTAAAAGTTAAGATTAAGAATTATGCAAATAGGAAAATCAATTACGCAAAAGGACGACGTATTGACTGATACTTCGCCGGAAGAACTTTTTTCGATGCTCAAGTCGCCCGACACGGAAACGGCTGCATTGATTCAACGCATGAGAATGATACGCTCCATCGACCCAAAACAATACGGACTGGTCAAACGACAATTACCGTACATTATATGCGGCATGTTTAACCCGCCTTACCGGAAAATTGAAAATTTCGGCTACTGCGAATATTTTATGGTGGATATTGACCATGTAGGAGAAAAAGATTTGACGGTTACAACTGTTAAATCGAAAGTAATACAAGACAGCCGCGTAACGCTTTGCTTTATATCTCCCGGCGAAGACGGAGTAAAGATTTTGTTCCGTTTGTCGGAAAAATGTTACGATTCGGGAAAATATTCCTTGTTTTACAAATGTTTTGTGCAGGCGTTTTCTACACAATACGGTTTAGAACAGGTAATTGACGCCCGCACTTCGGACGTTTCCCGCGCCTGCTTCCTGAGCAGCGACGCCGACGCCTACTATAACCCCTGCGCCGATGCAGTCAATATGGCCGATTTTCTTGATTTCGACAATCCGTTTGAATATCGGGAAACGGAACGTCTTTTAAGTAAAACTGAAGCGAAAAGCTCAAAGGAACAGCACAACGAACCTGCTAAAGGTCCCGACGCCGACGCACTGGCATTTATTAAAGAAAAACTGAATGCTCGAAAAAGGCTTGCCAAAAGCAAGCCGCAAGTATATGTACCGGAACAACTGGAGCAAATTCTGGAAAAACTGCTGGAATATATCAGCGAATCGGGCGTAAAGGTGGAAGAAGTAGTCAATATCAGTTATGGCAAAAAATTTAAATTAAGTACGGGAATTTTGCGGGCGGAAGTGAATTTGTTTTTCGGGAAAAAAGGATTTTCGGTAGTTAAATCTCTGCGACAGGGAACGTCCGCTCAGTTGAACGAATTGATGGCGGCATATATTCAATCATTTATCAGCGATTATATTCTGCTTAAAGAGGCTATTGTGAAAAATCTTTCGTCCGACAGCATACAGGAGACAGAAGCGGATAGCGACATTATCAAACAACAGGCGCTGCTGATGTTCGACGAAAAGAATTACCGCGAGGCGCTGCCGCTTTACCGCATACTGTGGGAAAGTTATCCTGAAAGCTGCGGCGAGAGGGAGGGCTGGCGTTATGCCTACTGTGCTCAACAGTTGAAAGACTATCAAACGGCGCTGGATATATGCCGGAAAGTATATGCAAAATGTCGTAATTTTAATTTGTTCAAAACGGTTTATGCATGGGCGATTTATTATTCCGAAATCAGCAGAGAAAAGATTGCGGACGAAAATATGTTTTTTCGGGCAGGCGAGGGTATATTGAAACTGTCGCAACAAAACGACAAATATTCGCCCTATACGAAGACGATATTTAAGATTCTGAACTATTTGAGCGAAAAATCCGTTTACAGGGCAGACAAGATGTTGGAATGGACAGATAAACTGAATCCGGCGCTGTTGGATTCTGATCCGTTTTCCATTACGGATAAAGAAGGCAAACAGCGCGAATTTGCATCCAAGAAAGAGCAATACTATATGCTGCGAACGCGCGCCCTGCTCGAAAAAGGCGAATTTGACGAATGTATAAGGCTTTGCGAAGAAGCGCTTTCCGTATTTGACAAACTGCACTATGGCAACGAAATATGGTTTCGGTGGCGAATAGGATTAAGTTACGAAGGATTGGGCGAATATGAGAAATCGTTGAACTTGCAACTCGAACTGCTTAAAAAGAAAAAAGAGTGGTTTATCCAAAAAGAAATAGCCGAACAATATTATCGTTTGGGCGAATATGAAAAATCGCTGCAATATGCTTTGGATAGCGCTATGAACTTCGGCGATGCGGATAAAAAAATCAACACATATATTTGTCTGGCAAATGTTTTGGAAAAATTGAAGAAAATGGACGAAGCTAAACTGCATACCGCTTTGATCGAAAAGTTGAAACAAAAGAACCAATCTGTTGATGAAGACATAAAGGCGTTGAAAGGTGTGTGGCGTACGCTAAAATATGGCGCTTCGCCACGATACTTGGGGATAATAAAAACAATTTTACCTAATGGAAAAGCTGGTTTTGTGGAAACAGACGCCCGAAAATCATATTATTTCAGTATGCGGGATTTTAAAGGAAAACCCGAAAATGCACAACCCGGATTGTGCGTTACGTTTAATCTGAAAGAAGGTTTTGACGCAAAAAAGAATAAGAAAACAATGAATGCCGTGGAAATATGCCTCGAAAAAAACAGACATTAACGTTTGCTCAAAAGATGTTGAAACGTTATGCGTCGGGGTTGTCGCCAAATGCCCCCGACTTGCGCAAAAGCGTCGATTTTGACGAACTGCCGTCCATTGATAGCAGAATTGAGGAGATATTAAACATAGTCAAACGAAAACATGATAAATCGCGTATGCTATTTTTTGTGATGTATGATATTGAAAATAACAAGGTTCGGAATCAGGTTGTAAAATACTTGCTTCGCAAGGGATGTTTCCGCGTACAAAAATCCATTTTTCTGGCCGATCTCGAACATGCAGTATATCAGGAAATAAAAAATGATTTAGCTGAAGTGCAAGCCTGCTATGAAAACGCCGACAGTATTTTGGTCGTACCCATATCTACCGACTATTTGCAAGCCATGAAAATTATTGGAAAAAATATTGACGTCGATCTTGTATTGAAAAGCAAAAACACCTTATTTTTTTGATTTGGCACAAAAAGTTCTTTGACGTATTGAAAATCAGTAAGATTTTATGAATACGCTTACTGTATGGATGAGAGGAAGAAAATTCACTATATTCTTGACTTGCTTGCCACGTAGTACCGTCGGACGCGCTCCAGTGTATCTTCGCTCGTTTCCATGCCGTTACTTCATCGACTTTCTTTTTTTAATCAAAATCATGTTTTTTAGCAGGTTGTAAAAGATATTACTTACCTTTGCACATTCAAACAATCCAAAAATGAATTATAATACCGAACTGAAGAGGATGGCCTTACCCGAATATGGGCGCAATATCCAAAACATGATTGATTACTGCATTACGATTTCCGGCAAAGAAGAACGCCAGCGTTGTGCTAACACAATTATTAATATAATGGGGAATATGTTTCCCCATCTTCGTGATGTAAATGATTTCAAACATATTCTATGGGATCATCTGGCCATTATGGCCGACTTTAAACTGAATATTGATTATCCGTACGAAATTATTAAAAAAGAAAATTTATACAGTAAACCTCCCCGTATCCTGTACAATAATGCCCGTATTCGCTACAAACACTATGGCAAAACGTTAGAGCTGATGATTAAAAAAGCGAATGAACTGGAAACAGGGGGAAAAAAAGATCAGTTGGTAAAACTATTGGCCAATCAGATGAAACGGTCTTTCCTTACCTGGAACAAAGAATCGGTAGACGACCGTAAGATATTTAAAGACCTCGACGAATTGTCGCAAGGTAGAATTGTATTGAACGAAGAAGAATACAAACTTACCGAAAGCCGGGATATTCTGGCAAAAAATAACAACAATAATAATAACAGTAACAATAATAATAATAACGGAAAGAAAAATTATTCCCGTAAAAACAGATGAGTTCATTTGTCATAGAAGGCGGCTGCAGATTATCAGGAGAGATTGTTCCACAGGGGGCAAAGAATGAAGCGCTGGAAGTGATTTGCGCTGTATTGCTTACAGCTGAAAAAGTTACTGTCCATAATGTTCCTGATATATTAGACGTTAATAATCTGATTCAGCTTTTACGCGATTTACGGGTAAAGATAGAACGGTTATCGCCTAATATCTATACTTTTCAGGCAGATGAAGTAGACCTTGTATATTTATATACCGATGAGTTCCTGCGTAAAAGCGCGTCGCTCCGGGGATCGATTATGATTGTAGGCCCTTTAGTTGCACGCTTCGGCAAAGCTTTGATACCCAAACCGGGCGGCGACAAAATCGGAAGGCGGCGTTTAGATACCCACTTTGTCGGAATACAGAAACTGGGAGCTTCTTTCCGGTATGATCCCGGACGGCATATTTATGAGATAGAAGCAAGCCGGTTAAAAGGGGCTTATATGTTACTGGATGAGGCTTCTGTGACAGGGACGGCTAATATCCTCATGGCTTCTGTATTGGCCGAAGGAAAAACAACTATTTACAACGCTGCTTGTGAACCGTATTTACAACAATTGTCAGTGATGCTGATTAATATGGGCGCCCGAATATCGGGCGTTGGTTCTAATCTGCTTACTATTGAAGGGGTTGATTCGCTTGGCGGTACAACGCATACAATTCTTCCGGATATGATTGAAGTCGGAAGCTTTATTGGAATGGCAGCCATGACAGCTTCGGATATTACGATAAAAAATACCGGATACCAACAGTTGGGCGTCATCCCGGAATCATTCAGGCGATTAGGTATCACGGTAGAGAAACGGGGAGACGATATTCATATTCCTATCCATACTAACTATGAGATAGAAACGTTTATCGACGGGTCTATCATGACGATTGCCGACGCTCCCTGGCCGGGTCTTACGCCTGACCTGTTGAGCGTGTTTCTGGTAGTTGCCACGCAAGCTGCAGGAAGCGTATTGATTCATCAAAAAATGTTTGAAAGCCGCTTGTTCTTTGTAGATAAACTCATCGATATGGGCGCGCAAATCATTCTATGCGATCCTCATCGCGCTACGGTGATTGGATTGGGAAACCGTTTTAAACTTCGCGGAACAACTCTGATATCTCCGGATATCAGGGCTGGTATAGCTTTGCTTATTGCAGCCATGAGCGCCGAGGGTACCAGTTGTGTTCATAATATTGAACAAATAGATCGTGGCTACCAGAATATAGATATTCGATTAAATAATATAGGGGCGCGCATAACACGCCTGTAATTTATTGGATTTACATGATAAGGAAAGAAGACGTCGTCAGTATAGGCCATTTTGCCAAACCTCACGGTATAAAAGGGGAAGTTAATCTTATGCTATCCGTAGACGTTTCTTTTGACGAATGGGACGAACCTTATGTTGTATGCGAAATAGATGGTATTTTAGTTCCTTTCTATCTTGAAGAATATCGTTATAAATCCAACACGACCCTACTTGTTAAGTTAGAGCATATTGATTCTGACGGAGAAGCCCGCGCATTTACAAATCGTGAAGCCTTTTGTCCGCCGGAAGTTGTTTTGGATTATGACGACGATCGTTTAACCTGGAGTCATTTTATCGGATACAAGGTTTTTGATTGTGTACACGGTTTATTAGGAGAAATAACGAATATAGACGAAAGCACCATCAATATATTATTAGCGATTAATTATAACGGTAATGAGTTGCTGATACCGATTGCCGATGAATTGATTCTGTCGGTAGATCATGACGGTAAGCGGCTAAAAGTTAGGTTACCGGATGGTTTATTAGATTTATAGAAACGTTAATAAGCGTAAACTCGTTCACTTGGGATATGGTTTTTACTACTTTTGCGTTTTATATATAATTATGGCAGCAAAGCAGAGTAAAAAAGGATTCAAGTCATTCTGGTACCGGATGCGCTTCAAATACAAACTTTCTTTCTTTAATGAAGGAACATTAGAAGAAGTTTGGTCGTTTCGTATGTCGCGGCTTACTGCTGTTTCTATTTTCGCCGTATTTGCACTTGTCCTTATCACGATTACTTCGCTTCTCATTATTACAACTCCCATACGTAATTACTTACCCGGATATTTGGATGTGGAAGTACGAAAGGAAATTATGCAGAATGCTCTTCGCGCCGATTCCTTGGAAAGGATATTGAGTGTCCATTCGTTTTATCTGGAGAATGTAGTCGGATTATTAACCGGTACAATGCCTTTGGACTCTATTCGCGAAATTGATTCACTTGCCTATGCCAATGCGAATTATGAAATTCCACGTTCTCAGAAAGAAGTAAATTTTGTACGCGCTTTCGAAGAAGAAGAAAGATATAATCTGACAACATTAAATCCGAACCATACCCCCACAGACGCTATCTTTTTCTACAAACCGGTCAATGGGATTATATCAGCTCACTATGAAGCAGATATCCGTCATTATGGGGTAGACTTGGTAGCAGCCCCGAAAGAGAGTGTATTAGCTACTTTGGACGGTACGGTTATATTTACCGGTTTCGACCCGCAATTTGGAAACGTTATACAGCTTCAACATAAAAACGGATTCATCTCTATTTATAAGCACAACGAATTGCTACTGAAAAGGATGGGCGATCAGGTTGCAGCCGGCGAAGCCATTGCTTTGGTAGGTAATACCGGCAACCTTTCTACCGGCCCTCATCTGCATTTTGAATTATGGTATAAAGGAAGTTCTGTAAATCCCGAAGAATACATTGCTTTCTGATTTATGAAGAGGAAATTAGCCATATTAGGTTCAACAGGTTCTATCGGGACGCAAGCGCTGGAGGTGGTAAACGAACACGCCGATGTGTTCGAAGTATATGCTTTAACAGCCAATAATCAGGTAGATTTATTAATTAAACAAGCCCGCCGGTTTTTGCCGGAAATGGTTGTTATAGCTAATGAAGATAAATATCCTCAATTGAAAGACGCATTAGCTGATTTGCCTGTAAAGGTATGGGCAGGTACAGACGCTATTGCGCAAGTGGTAGAAGCAGAACCGATTGATATGGTTTTAACAGCCATGGTTGGTTATTCAGGTTTAAAGCCTGCCATAGCCGCCATTAAAGCGGGAAAAGCCATAGCTTTAGCCAACAAGGAAACATTAGTTGTGGCAGGCGAACTCATTACATCGCTTGCCGCTCAAAATAAAACGCCTGTATTACCGGTTGACTCTGAACATTCTGCCATTTTCCAATGTTTAGCGGGAGAATTGGAAAACCCCGTCGAAAAAATAATATTAACGGCTTCAGGCGGTCCGTTCCGGACTAAAACAATGGAGGAACTGGCAACTGTAACAAAAGCGCAGGCGCTAAAGCATCCGAATTGGAATATGGGAGCCAAAGTGACTATCGACTCAGCCAGCATGATGAATAAAGGTTTTGAGATGATCGAAGCTAAATGGTTGTTCGGCATGGCTCCGGAACAGATACAGATAGTGGTTCATCCGCAGTCTGTTATTCATTCGATGGTACAGTTTGAAGATGGCGGCATAATGGCTCAGTTAGGTATTCCCGATATGAAGCTGCCAATCAGCTATGCTTTTTCATATCCGAAACGTTTAAAGAGTAAAGCTCCCCGGCTTGATTTTAACAGGTACAATACATTAACGTTTGAAGAACCGGATATGGAACGCTTCCGCAATCTGTCGTTTGCTTTCGAAGCTATCCGAAAGGGAGGAAATATGCCTTGCATATTAAATGCTGCCAATGAAATAGCCGTAGCGTCTTTTCTTCGCGAAGAAGCAGGATTTTTGCAGATGAGCGAAATAATAGAAAAAACAATGCAGAAAGCATCCTTTATAGCAAATCCTTCATACGAGGATTATGTAAATACGGATGCTGAAGCCCGGAATATCGCTTCCGGATTAATATAAAACCAATTAAAAACAGAGATAGGAATTAATGGAAACATTTTTGATAAAAGCATTACAACTCATACTGAGTTTATCGATATTAGTACTTGTTCATGAGTTCGGGCATTTTCTTTTTGCCCGCTTATTTAAGGTAAGGGTAGAGAAGTTTTATTTATTCTTTGATCCCTGGTTTGCTTTATTTCGCTACAAATGGAAAAACGGCGAAACAGAATATGGTATCGGATGGCTTCCATTGGGCGGCTACTGTAAAATATCCGGTATGATAGACGAGAGCATGGACAAAGAACAAATGGCTCAACCGCCGCAATCATACGAGTTTCGTTCCAAATCGGCAGGAAAACGTTTACTGATCATGATCGGCGGCGTTTTATTTAACTTTCTGCTGGCGTTATTTATCTACTCGATGGTTCTCTTTGCCTGGGGAGATAAATATCTTCCATTGGAAAATATGAAAATGGGGATGGACTACAGTGAGACTTTTCGTAATATCGGATTCCAAGACGGCGATATCCTTTTAAACGCTGACGGGGTTAAATTAGAACGTTTTGGAGCAGACGCGCTCCGTGCAGTAGTAAATGCAAAAAGCGTAACAGTGCTTCGTAATGAAACAGAAACTGTTATCTCCATACCGGAAGACATGATGCAACGCGTATTCCGCGACAAACAAGGTTTTGCAGCCATACGTTTCCCAATGATAATAGACAAACTTGCCGGCGACAATGCCCCTGCCGTATTGGCTGGATTACAACCGAAAGACAGCATTGTGTCTGTCGACAACAAAGTAACCCTCACATTCTACGAGGTAAGCGAGCTATTTAGCGAAAGAAAGAATCAAGAAGTAATCCTTGGCTTTTATAGAAATGGGATAGAGCAAACGGCGCAAGTAAAGCTTGATTCACTCGGAAAAATTGGAATCTATGTGGCTTTACCCGAACAAATTTATACTACCGTAACGACAACCTATGGATTCTTAGAATCATTCCCTGCCGGTATCCGTTTAGGAGTTAATACATTGAAAGTATATGTTGGCGACATGAAATATGTATTCACTAAAGAAGGAGCTTCCAGCTTAGGCGGTTTTGGAACGATAGGGCGTTTATTTCCGGCCCAGTGGGATTGGCGTTCATTCTGGATGACTACAGCTTTTCTTTCTATTATTCTCGCATTTATGAACATTCTTCCTATCCCGGCTTTAGACGGTGGGCATGTTATGTTTCTACTCTATGAAGTTATTACCCGTCGAAAACCAAGCGATAAATTCCTTGAATATGCACAAATAACAGGTATGTTGCTTCTGTTCGGTTTGTTAATATATGCTAACGGCAATGATTTATTCCGGTTTATCTTTGAATAACAAGACGTCTGCATCCGGTAAATATTTCTTACTGCCGAATTTCCGGGGTGTATTCTTACCTGAGAACGACAATCGATAAATAGTCGTAACTAACTTATAGACTAACAATGAGGATAATAGTCAGTTTTTCCGACTATTATCCTCATTGTTATAAATTTAACGGAAGATATTTTGAGGAAACCCCGTTCGATAGACTGATGATAGCATGTATCTCTGTATTGAATAATCTAATCGTATAGTTTTTCAATAAACATTTTTTCTTTTAAATTTAACCCTCTTAATGCTGATCATTATTTTGATTATTTAATAACTTATTAGACGCTTCAGTAATATAATTGTATTGTTCATTGAAGAATTTACTTTGAAGCAATTCGTTCGACTGTGAGATTAATATAGCGTATTTCTTTAGTGAATCAATCCATTTCTTATGTGATGTAAATACAAAATGGCTATTTGTATATATAGGGCTTATGCCAAATACCCAGAAGGAAGATTCTATATCATCGTCAATTTTAAAATAGCAAGAATTTGATTCTATGTTCAGCTTTGAAAGGTATACCGTGTAGTTTGAACCATATTCGTTTTTTCCTAAAGACACAATGACCTCTACTTTTTTAATATACGTCAACAATTCGTCCTTGAGTTGGATATATTCTTCGGTTGTAAGAAGTTCTCCTTGATAGTAATAAACAATTTCATTCAATATATTTTTAAAAACAAGCTCATCTATGATTATAGTTGTATGCCCTATATTCCGTGCATATTCCCATATTTTTTGAGATAAAGTAAGGATTTCAGGCGGAAAATCCATATCAGAATATCGGAAATTCGATGATGTGTTATATCCTTGGTGCACCCACATATAATAAAAGAACCTGAAAAGATGCGTTGAATTTAAAGCATATATAAGCAAGATACGATTCATCGTAAAAACCCCTTCAAAAGATCTTGCATGTGCAGCCTTTTTATAGAAATCAAGATATTTCTCCAACATAGTGATAAATGTATCTTTCGGATCGAATAAAGTATCTGTCTTATGGGTGAATATAGCCTGATTGTCATTACTTTTAGCTACCAATTCTTCAATGGAGAAATCAAGTTCCTGGGATAATATTACTATTTCTTCAAAACTAAAAGGTAATTCTCTTTTTTTCCTGCGATAAACCGATTTTCTGGAAATGTGTAACACATTCATTAAATAATCGATAGGATTAATACCCGAAGGTATTTTTTCAAAAATTTTATCAGTCAGTAATTTATCTAAATCATCATTCATATCGTTGTTGATTAATCAGTTAAGTCGGTTAGTTGCCGTTTATTTCAGAATAGATTTGGCGCTGTTCTCTAAATACTTGTATTGTTCATTGTAAAATTTAGTCTGAAGTATCACATTAGAATGAGTTATTAATGACGAATATCTTTTCATCGAATCAATCCATCCCTTATGAATAGCGCACATATACTTATCATTTGTATTTATAGGATTTACATAATGAAGCCACAAAAATGATTCTGTTATATCATCATATTTGACATAAATAGTATTTGATTCTATATTCAAAGAAGAAAGATAAAATTGATATATAGCGCCAGAATCACTTATGCCTCTTTGTGTCAAAGATTCCGTATGTTTTAACAAATTCAGAAGGTCGTCTTTTAAGATAAGCAGTTCTTCTTTTGTCATCAAGTTCCTCTCATAATAATACAGAATATCATCAAATGTATTTTTATATGTCAGCGGATCAATAATAAATGTATAGTTACTTATTTGGTTTATGTATGAAATTAACTTGTCTTTCAATACGAGTATTTTTGTTGGAACTACCGCGTTTGCATAATAAAAGTTTAGAGGAACCTGATATCCTTGATGCATCCATTTATAATAAAAGAATTTAAATAAATGCTTGAATTTAAGTGCATAAATAGGTATTACGCGATTTTGGGTTATTATTATTTCCACATGGTGCGCTTTGTATTCTTTTTGGACAAGATTCAAATATTCACTGAGCATTACCATAACGGTTTCTTCAGGATTATATAACGCATTGTTGCGAATATTGAATATAACTTTATCTTCACTATTTCTGTCGATTATCTCGTCGATTGAAAAATTCAGTTCCTTAGACAGTTTTACAATCTCTTTAAAACTGAAAGATAATTCTCCCCTTTTTCTTCTGTAGATAGATTCTTTTGCCAGGCCAAGCGTTTCCATTAAATATTCTACTGGTTTTATGTTTGAAGGTATTTTTTCAAAAATACGTTTAGCCAACATGTTGTTTAAATTCTTCGTCATTCGTTTTTATGTAATCTAAATATAGAACAAAATTATTCTATACTCGGTTTAAATTTTTAAGCTTATTATTTCATACATACGTAAATTGATTCTTCCCTATGGGGTCGGGCAGTTTTGTCTTTACTGGCTTTTACAGCTATCTATAAATAGGATTCGGGCGTATATTTATGACTATATTTTGTAACTCATCGTGTTATTATTGTTAATTTGGGTAATTGTATGTATTTATTTATTTGTTCAGCGCTAAATGCTATTTTAATATTTGACGTGATAATTACTATAAAATGCCATTGTGTTTTTAATGTGCAAATAAAAGAATTTTAAACAGTACTTGTTGTTCGGTTATTGATCAGATTTTCTAAAACATATCTATATTTCTACATAAAAAGACTACCTGTTGTCAATATTGTATGCATATTCTATTTTTAACGGATAGAAAAACAACATTATGACACTTACGATACAATTGAGCCGTTTAGTAGAATTTTGGATAAAAAAAGAGAGTGTCCGAAAAGGATACTCTCTTTAGCATTTTAAACCAATCAAATACTTATTGTACAAATGATGCTTTTTCAAGATAAGCGGCGCAATCCTTTACTCCTTCAAATTGGGTGCGTCCATCCGGCATTTGTTCTAATTCTACAAAGTAGTCTTGAATACTATTTTTGTACATCTGCTTAAAGATATTTTCAAAATTCAATAAACCGCTTTGTCCGAGAATAGCCGTGTCTTTTATGTGTACGGCTTTGATACGATCGGGATGTTTCTTTAAGTATTCCAGCGGATCGTTACCTCCGCGTACAGCCCAATAAACGTCCAGTTCAAAGCAAACTAAAGACGGATCTGTATTGGCAATGAAGATATCCTGTATCTGGTCGCCTATTGGTATCCATGGATTTTGATTCTTATTTTCATCGCCCGGTTTGATGAGACGTTGAAATTCCATATGGTGATTATGATATCCATATATCAAACCGGCTTCGTTGCATATCTTACCGGCTTCGTTGAAAAATTCGCATACCATCAGCGCTTCGTCGTATGTACGGCACATTGGCATCATAGGCTGTACTAAAAATTTACAACCTAATTTAATGTGGTCGGCAACTGTTTGTTTCCAATAATCGCTTACCTGCGAAAAGATATCGCGCTTGTACTCCATCAGGAAAGGTATTCCTTCAATTGTAGGGTTTACATGCGAGCTTACGATTTTCAGGCCGGCGTCTTCTGCCATCTTTTTAAATTCCATCATGTCTACATCTGTTATCTTACCTTTATTATATCCGGCAAGTTCCAGGTTTATGTAGCCCATTTCTTTCAGTTCCTTCATCCGTTTCGGGACGTTATCATACAATTCTTTTTGCAAAGAATAGATCTGGAGACCTAATTTTTTCTTTGCTGAAACGACTGGTGCAGCTCCGGCGTTAGCGGCGTTCATTGTTCCGGCATTTCCTGCCAGTAATCCGCTAGCTGTTAAAAGGGAGGCATTCTTTAAAAAATCACGTCTGTTACTCATAATTATATCCGTTTAAATTATTTCTTGAAATAAGGTAAATAATATGGATTTCTATATTGATACCAATATAAACGATGCGAAGCGGCTTCCTTATCGTTTACAAAACTCAATGTCGCCGGATTCCATTTAACGGCTCTATTCAGTTCGCGAGCGATATTTGCCAGGCAGCAAAGCGTATTTGTGCTACATCCCACCTCGACAGGAGCAATCGGATTTTCACGCGAACGTACGCAATCAACAAAGTTTTGCATGTGAGGCGCGCTTGTTTCATACGTACCGGCCATGCCTCCCGTATCTTCCGATTTCTTTTTACTTTTACTTTTCTTTGCTTCTTCCTCTAACCGTTTTTTGTATTCTTCCCACATTTTCATCATTTCTTCACGGCTTGGGGGACGATTGCCGGCCACTTCTGCCGGGATTTTAGAAGGATCGGAACATGCCAGATAACCGCGAGCTACTTCAATCCAACCTTTATCTCCGATAAATTTAATACCTTGAGCTTCCGGATTATCTTCTAAGAATGGCTGTTCGGTCATAACAATACCATTTGCATATTTCATTGTTGCATACTGAGCGCCGTTTACGCCTTTGGGATAAAATTCTACCGGACCGGAACCATCCATGCCGATAGCAGCTTGCGCTATATCAAACATGTGAGCTCCCCAGTCGGCTGTATAGCCATTACCTGTTTCCTGATACCATCTCCAGGCTCCCCACAACTGTTCGTTCTGTACGGGGTCGAGGGAGACAGGCGGACAAAGATCGGGATGATAATGAATTTTCGGATCGTTTAATGGACCCATCCATTGGTTAAAGTTCAGATTGGCAGGAACAGGCGCCTCCGGCAAGTCTAATGGCTTAGGAGGTTCGCCTACCTTGGCATATATTTTTTCAATATGACCGATTGAGCCGTTTTGCACCAATTCTATCGCTTTTTGAAATTCGGCGCTTGAACGCTGCTGGCTGCCAATTTGTAATACGCGCCTGTTATCCCGTACGGCCTTAACCATTGCAAGACCTTCGGCTATAGTGAAAGCCAATGGCTTTTGGCAATAGACGTCTTTTCCTGCCTGGCAGGCATGGATTGCGTTTAAGGCATGCCAATGGTCGGGAGTAGCCACTTCTACGGCGTCAATGTCTTTACGGGCAAGCAAATCTTCGTAAAACTCATATTTATCACAGCGAGTCGCCATCCCTTTTGCTGTTTGCCACGCTTCAATCCGACGCTTAAATCGCTCTGTTTTTATAGTATCTACGTCGCAGCAAGCCGCTACCTGTACACCCGGGCATGCTGCAAAACCGGTAAAATCCGATAAAGCCTGCTGACCTAATCCGATAAAACCTAATACTACTCTGTCGCTTGGCGCTATCTTAACGCCATCCATCATCCAACTGGGAAGAATTGTCAAACTTGCCAGGCCCAGCGCGGATAAACCTAAAAATTCCCGGCGGTTCAGACCTTTTTTTGTGTTATTTTCCATGGTTGCTTATTATATCTTTTTGAAACTAAATATAAGATTTACCAAAGGTATGAAAAAATAATCCGGAAAACCAAAAGCGTCACAATGACACAGCGTTAAAATCTGTCAAAGAAATAGAACTTTCAATTATTATGTCGTTCTTTGCTTGCAATAAATTAACAGTAATACTTTGAATATGAAGTTTAAATTATCGTTGACATTATGGCTGAGCGTATTATTAATAACCGGTTGTATTCAAGATGAACCTCTTTCGCCCTATGCAGATATTGACGCTTTTTCGTTGCCCGACCAGGTAGCTTTGAGCGCTGCCTCATTTAATCAAGGCAATATCTCCATTTATGTTAAAAAGGGAGCGGATCTTTCCTCCATTGTTCCGGCAATCCGTATTTCGGAAGGAGCAACCATTGCACCAGACCCCGTTAGTCCGCAAAATTTCAGCAAAGAAGTTACGTATACCGTAACGGCCGCTGATGGAAAACATCAACGCGAATATGTTGTTCAGGCTATTTCTGTTTCACAATACAAATACGATTTTGAGTATTGGGAAGGACTTGATATGTATGGTTCGTATGAAACGCCTGTTGAATATGATTTAGCCGGTAAAAGAACGACTCCCTGGGATTCGAGTAACCGGGGAATTAATCTTTATGTAAACTTCACACGTCCCGACCAGTATCCTATCCATAAAACAACTGCGTCTACCAGCGGGCAATATGCAGCGGAAATGGTAACGATGAAAGGCCCGGGAAATGTTATTAAAGGGATTTATATACCGGTTGCCGCCGGTTCCCTTTTTATCGGCGCGATGAATCCGCTGTATGCTCTTAAAGATCCGTTGCTGGCTACTCGATTCGGGCAACCGTTTTATAACAAACCGCTTCGTTTATCCGGGAAATATAAATACAGGGCAGGTGCGGGCGATTATATTGACCCTAACGGGCAGGTACGTCCGGGCGTAAGAGATTCGTGCGCCATATACAGCGTGTTTTTCCGCGTAGACAGCGCATCCATGATGCTGGACGGAACGAATATACTGACGCATCCGAATATTGTTTCCCTGGCGATGCTTCCTCCGGATATGCGGGCTGTGAGCGAGGGAACGGATTTTGTAACGTTTGATATTCCTTTTGAAAAGCGATCGAACCAGGTGGTTGATTTTGAGAGGAACAGTTATAAACTGGCGATTATTTTTACTTCCAGTTTTTATGGAGACCGTTATGAAGGAGCTGTCGGAAGCCGGCTGATTGTTGATGAAATTGAAGTAATAATTGAAGAATAGACGTACCGATGAAATCATTTTATACAAAAATATGTATTGCCCTGTGGCTGATTGTGACAATAAACAGTTGGGGCGCGGCTCAGGGAAATCCTAAACATTGGGAATATAAAACGTTTGCCGGCTATAATCTGGGGGGAACCACGCCATTGCCACTGCCTGCCGAGATACGAAAAATCAATTCGTGGAGTCCGGGATTTGCCGCCACAGTAGCATTTCACGCGACTCGCTGGCTTACTCCCCAATGGGGCGTTACGTCCGGATTAGCTATTGACTTAAAAGGTATGAGTATCAGCGCCGACGTAAAATATATGATGACAAGCCTTGTGGTAGGCGAGGGGGATAATACCGGGACGTTTGCCGGCATGTTTACGGGAAAGAATAAAACGACTACCCGTAATGGCTATCTGGTACTGCCTGTCTTGGCGGCTTACAAGCCTTTTGAAAAATGGACGTTTCGGCTGGGAGGATATTTTGCGTCCCAGCGGGATGCGAAATTCGAGGGAAGCGCTTCCGACGGTTACATTCGTAATGGCGGCGCGGCGGGAGACAGGATTAATATAGAAAAAGCCACCTTTGATTTTTCCGACGAGGTGCGCAAGGTAGACGCCGGACTGATGGCTTCGGCCGACTGGTTCTTTACAAATAAAATGGCTGTAACCGGCCAGTTATCTTGGGGACTGGTTCCTGTATTCCCGTCTGATTTTAACGGGATACCTTATAAAATGTATAATGTGTATTTCATGACAGGTATTGCATATAAGCTATAATGATTATAACAGTTAAAAAAACCATGACAACACGAAGAGATTTCATCCGGCAGGCTGGACTGCTGGGAGCGGGGCTTACGTTCAGCCCGTTTATTATTCAGGCCGGTAAAGGTTCTGTAAGCGCAAGTGATAAAATCCGCGCAGGATTAATTGGATGCAGGGGTATGGGGTTTGAAGACCTGAAAGCGTTCCTGCGTAATCCCGAAGTGGAATGCGTAGCGCTGTCTGACATAGATGATAGCGTATTGCAGGAACGGGCTGCTGAAATAGAAAAGATAACCGGTAAAAAGCTCAAACATCTTTATAAAGACTGGCGAAAGCTGATCGACCATAAAGACATTGACGTCGTTATTGTAGGTACGCCCGACCACTGGCATTGCCTGCAAATGGTGGCCGCCTGCGAAACCGGCAAAGACGTTTATTGCGAAAAACCAATTGGCAACAGCATTGAAGAATGTAATATAATGGTGCGCGCCGCCGAGAAATACAACCGGGTGGTACAGGTGGGACAATGGCAACGGTCTGACCCCCACTGGCAAGACGCCATGGCTTTTGTGCATAGTGGAAAGCTTGGCAAGATTCGCACCGTACGCGTTTTCTCCTATCAGGGTTGGTGTCCTTCGATTCCGGCGCTTCCCGACGAGGCTGTTCCGGCCGGCGTGGATTATGATATGTGGTTAGGCCCGGCGCCCAAGCGTCCGTTCAACCGGAATCGTTTCCATTTTACGTTTCGGTGGTTTTGGGATTATGCCGGCGGGTTAATGACCGACTGGGGCGTTCATTTATTAGATTATGCTCTTTACGGAATGAATGTTACAGCGCCCGAATCCATTATGGCGTCGGGAGGTAAGTTTGGTTATCCGGACGACGCCTGCGAAACGCCCGACCTTTTGCAAACGATCTATACGTTCAACGATTTTACCGTTATGTGGGATCATGCGATCGGCATTGACGACGGCGCTTACGGACGTAACCACGGGCTTGGGTTTGTTGGCGAAGACGGTACGCTTGTTATCGACCGCGCCGGCTGGGAAGTCATCCCCGAAAAAGTAAACGGCGTAGCCCGCATGGAAGCCGTTCCGCTTAAAAAGCAATACGGCGAAGGCGGATTAAACCTGCATGCCAAGAACCATCTGGCATGTATTAAAACCCGCAACAGGAATTGCAATGCAAGCGCTGAGACTGGCGCGCATATCGCTAAATTTTCTCAATTAGGAAACATCGCTTACCGTACCGGAAAGAAATTATCATGGGATGGTAAATCATTTAACGATGCAGCGGCCGACGCCTACCTTGTTAAACAATACCGGAATCCCTGGCAGTTGCCTGCTATTTAACGGCCGTATCCGATACTGTACTAAAAAGGGATTGTCCATTTAAGCGGACAATCCCTTTTTTGCCGCCACAAACCCCCGTCGCCCGCAATACCCTCTACCCCCGCCGGACAGGGCGCGCTGATTTTTTACCTTGCCGGTCGATACGCGAAGCTGCCTTGAAAACGAATAGACGCCGGCAGCTTCGCGGTTTTTTTGCGCCTGAAAAGAAAGCGACCGCCCGTCGCAAGAGCCGGATCCTGTCTGCCGGCGCTCCGCCCCCCCAACAGTCTGCAGCCGGGAGCAAAACGGTTTTTTTCATGCCGGCGTCATTAAAAAGCCGGATGAATACAAGGATTTTCGTTCCAGCGTCCGGGACGATTCTTTTTCCACAACTGTCGGCAACGAATCAGCCCGGCGGATTCTTGGGCGGCAACTGCCGGAGGTCAAGCCGTTCCGGGCGATTGGGGAGCGATAGCTGTCGGAGGTCAGGCTTCTGCCGTATCTTCCGGCTTGTCTTTTTTAGACTGGCGGCCGGCGCGTTGCGTTGGAAGGGCGCTCTGTGAAATTCGCGGGGTTCGTTGCCGTCGCAGTGAATATCATCGTCCAGGTCTTCGGGGTCTGCCGCTGCATCGCCGTCCAGACCGTCTGTCGGCGCGGAGCGACGCTGCGTGAGGGATTGAAGCGGATAGCCCGGAACGAACGGAGCGCAGCGGAGGGAGCGAGGACTTGCAGCGGAAAGCCCGACCCCCGACCTCTGGCGGGGGGCACGCCCATATTAAATGGAGAATTGAGAATGGAGAAT
>JAIRYL010000147.1 GCA_031267775.1 Tannerellaceae bacterium | reverse complement strand
CGCTAATTTTCATCCTTTTACGCACTTTCCTCTGAAAGAAGTTCATCGTTAATTCCGGGTCGCCGGTAAAACCTTGTGTTTCTTCACAGACCGCAGGTCTGCATATGAATAACCCCCAATGAAGCGTAGCGATTGGGGGATAGCCGAATACCTCCTCTCCTGTCTCAACCCGGAGGGTTGAATATCAATAACCCCCAATGAAGCGTAGCGATTGGGAGATTGTTTAACTGTTTTTTTCAGAAATGCTTTATTTATTAAAACATTCATACTATTTTTACAAAAAATGAATCTTATGAAAAACGCAGTAACCGGAATATTCTTACTTATCTTATTCGCTGCGCATGCGCAGCAGAGGAACGTTTTGTACGACGAAGAAAAAGTACCCGTCTATGCGTTGCCGCCTTTACTTGTGGGGGAACATGGGGAAAAAATAACTACTGCCGGGGAATGGGAAGAGATCAGGCGGCCGGAACTTCTGCAAATGTTCGCTTTGCAAATGTTTGGCGAAACGCCCGAAGGGGACGTGGAGGCGCGGTACGAAACGGTAAAGACCAATACCCGGGCTTTAGGGGGGAAAGCGACAAGTAAACAGATAAAGGCGATATTCAGCCGGGGTTCTGTAGAGCGGCACATGCGCATACTTATTTATTTACCCAATCAAATCGACGGAAAAGCGCCCTTATTTGTGGGATACAATTTTAACGGCAATCAAACGGTAAACGACGATCCTGATATTATTCCGTCGTCGGAGGCCGAACGGGGAAGCAGCCGGTCGCGCTGGCCGGTAGAGACGATCCTTTCTGCCGGTTACGGCCTGGCAACCATCTGGTATTACGATTTGTTTCCCGACGAAAAGGATAAACACGCCGAAAGTATCCTTCCGCTTTTTGGTTATCAGTCGGCCGGGGATATTACGGACAGTTACTGGCAAGCTATGGGCGCCTGGGCGTGGGGATTGAGCCGCGCCATGGATTATTTTGAAACGGATTGCGATATCGACGCTTCCAAAGTTGTCTTAATGGGACACTCGCGCAACGGAAAAGCAACGCTCTGGGCAGGCGCGCAAGATACGCGCTTTGCCATGGTTATCTCCAATGATTCCGGTTGCGGCGGCGCCGCCCTGTCCAAACGAACGTTCGGGGAAACGATAGAGAGTATTACCTCTGCATTCCCGCACTGGTTTTGCAAATACTTCAGGCGCTATGCCGGCAACGAGCAGAACCTTCCGTTCGACCAGCATCAATTTCTTGCGCTGATTGCTCCGCGCCCTTTGTATATAGCCAGCGCGGCAGAAGACCTGTGGGCCGACCCCAAAGGCGAATATCTTTCGGGCTATCATGCCGGCGAAGTGTACAGGCTATATGGCATGAAAGGGCTGGAAACAACGGATATGCCCGATATAAACCGCCCCGTTATGAACCGCGTAGGTTACCACGTCCGTTCCGGCAAACACGACGTAACGGATTTCGATTGGAAAAACTATATTTTATTTGCCGATAAGTGGTTGAAATAATAGAAAAATACAGCCTCGCAGACCGCAGGTCTGTGAAGAAACTTTAGAAGGGTTTATATTTCGACGCCCTTAATATCTCCTGCGCGTTTGTTTGTTTCATCAATTCCTCAGGCGCTGCATTTGTTTCTTTTATATATTTATTTACGATTTGCCAGCCCATCCATACCCCCAGTTTGCCCGGCGCGTCGAATGACAGAAACGTACTGGGCATATCTTCAAAATACTTGCCGGTCGTTATATAATCAGGCGTATAAAGATGCTTACGCTCTACGATGGCTTTCCAGATGGCCTTTTCATGCGTCGTACACCATTCGTACTCTTTTTCCGAATAGCCCATTAATTCGCCGGGCGCCATTTCCGGTAAGGCATGGGATACTAAATATCTGATTTTACCCTCGTATACCATTCGTTCCAGCAATACGTTTTCTTTTCCGGTAAACGGATATTCGGACAATAACCAGCCGGATAAATAATCGGGAACAATATGCGAACGCTGCATGTGATGGAGTTGGTAATCATAAAAAAAGTCGAGGTATAGCGGATAGGTTTTCCCCATATATTTATCGATGGATATGGAAAGAAGGTTTTCGGCTGCCAGTACGTTCTGGTTCAGTCCGGATACATGCATATAAACGGCCGGCGTCTTCATGGTTGGGAAATGGGCTTGCAGATAAGCAAAACCCGCTCCCAGTCGCTTTTCAATATCATGTATCGAATCGTACGATGCAAGAGCGTCCCGGTAAAGTCCTTTTAATGTCGGTTCGGAATAATAATTAATCAAACGGTCAAAAAAGTCGGGTACTTCGGGCGATTGCATATTCAGAATACCTTTTCCAATCACGTCAAACATACCATAGTATTCCTGTAAAAGCTGATTCTGCATGGTTGGATTATCAGCCTCTATCAGTTGAAAAAGCGCTTTATCGAAACGATGAATTTGAACGGGAGCAGCGTCGGCAAAAGGGTTACTCTCCTGTCCGTTACAACTTAAACAGGGTAACAGAAGGAAAAAGACAAGGAATATTCCGGGGTGCATAAATTTCTACTTTATAATATATAAAGTAACGATTAAGAAAACGTTATATTGTAAAATGGATTAACGAATCGTTTGAAAGTCTGATTCCTGAAAGCGTACGACTTCAGTATCCCAACGTTCCGTTACAAACTTGATATGGTCGGGATGAGCGGTGTACGCATCAAAGTCGGCTTGGTTTTTAAACCGCATATAGAAGCCGTACTGATAATCGTTTTTTGGACTGCACTGGCGAAAAACCTGAAAGTCTAATACGCCGGGAACGTTTACCAATATAGTATATCCGTCTGTTAAAAACGTATTTGCTTCTGTAGAACCAACTGGATATTTCAGATCGAAAATAACCGTGTGTAATACTTCGTCCGCTTGGAGTCCTGTCGAAGCCGAACAGGCGCTTACCAATCCCGGAGTGGTTGCCATGGCCGCCGCTCCCGCTTTAAAAATAAATTTTCTTCTTTCCATACATAGTTTAATTCATATAGATTATCGTCTGATAAATACGGTTATACGCAGCGCCAAATCGAAAAATACCATTTTGGCGTTCACATTCTGTATAATATGTCTTTCTGCTTTGGCCAATTCGTCCATTAGTTCAAATACGTTCCGTTCATTTACAAAAGGGGCAAACTTAACGGCAAACTCAGCTTCCTGTCTATTCATATAATTCAAATCATCCGACTGAAAACGATACATAAAATTTTCGCGAATCAGATGCTGGCAGTAGGCAAAAAAGTTTTTTTGCTGTTCGCGCCCGATACCGGCAAGTAAGTCGGCGGATGCTTTCATTCCTTTCACGTTGCGCGCCCACGAATTACGCATCATTTCCTTGAATAGCCCCAGATAGAATTCATTTTCTATATTTATACTGATAAGTTCCAGCGCCTTCAGGTAATTCCCTCCGGCTAAGCGGGCAATTTTTTTTGCCGCCGCCGGCTCCAGCATTTCCTTATTAATAAGCGCATCTACCATATCGCATGGCTTAATACCCAATACGTTTACTCTTTGCGTCCGTGATTGGATAGTGCCCAATACCCTGTCGGGTTCTTCGGAAACCATAAGAATTACAGTATTTGCCGGAGGTTCTTCAATAATCTTCAACAGTTTGTTGGCACAGCTTGGATGCATTTTCTCAGGGAGCCATATCAATAGTATCCGGTAAGTCGCTTCGTAAATTTTGAGACTTAGCTTGCGGATAATCTCATCGCTTTCTTTGGAATAAATAAGCGCCTGTGAATTTCCGGCGTCCATAGCGTCCAGCCATTCATTTAGGCCGAAAAAAACCTGTCCTTTCAAAAGAACGCGCCATTCGGGAAGATAATCGTCGCAAACCTCTTTTTTCTTTTCTTTTTTGGAAACGATCGGAAATACAAAATGTAAGTCGGGATGCGCCAATGCATTGAACTTTGCACAGGAAGGGCAATGTCCGCATGAATCCGTATCCGAAGGATTGGCGCAATTCAGGTAACGGGCATAAGCCAAAACTAACTGGATAACGCCCGTACCGCCCTGTTCGTAAAATAGTTGAGCATGTGGTACAATGCCTTTTTTAGCCGATTCTGTCAGCCGGCGCTTTATTTCCTGTTGTCCGATAATATCTTTGAAGTACATGTTTGCGTCTGTCGAATGAAGAAAATCTATTGTTCCAATAAATACCGTTTGAATCCTTCAAAATCTTTACCTAATTCGATGCTTTGTTTTTCTCCTTTCATAAAGGCTTGAAGTTTAGCCGGAATTTCCAAATCGATACCTAAGATTTTGTCGACGGCGGCTTTAAATTTGGCAGGATGGGCGGTTTCAAGAAACAAGCCCGTCTTGTTTTCCGTCAGTTCGTGATCGATTAATCCTTGATATCCGCAAGCGCCGTGAGGGTCTAAGATATAGCCGTACCGCCTGTAAACGGTTTGCATTGTTTTGGCAATTTCTTCGTCGGTATAAGCATATCCGGCAATCTTTTTTTTGATAGCCTTGTATGGATTCGGGTATATACTGAATAAATCTATGATACGGGCGAAATTACTGGGATCGCCTACATCCATGGCGTTGGCGATGGTAGCTACCGACGGGCGGGGCGTATAAACGCCTGTATTCAGATAGTCGAGGAATACGTCGTTGCGGTTATTGGCGGCGATAAAACGTTTAACGGGCAGTCCCATCCAGTTGGCTATCAAGCCGGCGGTAAGATTCCCGAAATTACCGCTGGGAACGCTTATAACCAGATTGTCTGTTTTCCCCAGCTTGTCTAATTGAGCATACGCATAGAAATAATAGAAAGACTGGGGCAGGAAACGGGCAATATTGATTGAATTGGCAGACGTAAGCTTGCTGTGGATGTTCATGTCAGGGTCCATAAATGCAGCTTTTACCAATGCCTGGCAGTCGTCAAACGTACCGTCTATTTCCAGTGCGGTTATGTTCCGCCCTAATGTCGTAAACTGGCATTCCTGTATGGGGCTTACCTTTCCTTTGGGATATAATACATATACGTTGATTCCGTTTACTCCAAGAAAACCGTTCGCTACGGCGCTCCCCGTATCGCCCGAAGTAGCGACCAAAACGTTTATATCTTTTACTCCTTCTTTGGCTATAAAGTATTCCAGTAAACGGGCCATAAAACGAGCGCCTGCATCTTTAAAGGCAAGGGTGGGGCCATGAAAAAGTTCAAGGCTGTAAATATTATCATGTACAGGTACGACAGGCGTATCGAATGAGAGCGTATCATTCACTATTTTTTCCAATGTACCTCCGTCTATATCATCCCCAAACAAAGCCTGGGCTACCGTATATGCAATTTCCCGGAAAGTCATGTCTTTCATATCGCCGATCACGAAATCTTTCAGAAGGTCGATATCTTCGGGCATATACAATCCTTTATCTCCGGCGAGACCTTTAATCACAGCCCTTTTCAAGGATGCGAGGGGAGCCTGTTTGTTTGTACTGTAATACTTCATGATAATTGATAATTGAAAGTTGAAAGTTGAAAATTAATTTTCGAGTAAATATTTTATAAATTCATCTTTTTCTAACGTTCCAAATTTACCATTTTCTATGGAGAATTCATCATATTTTGTTACGGAATCTGATTTTTCTCCCGGTTTATAGATAATAAAAGGAATGGGCTTGTTTGTATGCGTACGTATGGCGCATGGCGTAGGGTGATCCGGAAGAATACCAATGGCTACCGGATCTGGCCAGGTCTGTAATGTTTCAACTATCGGGCGAACAATCCGATGGTCTAAATATTCGATTGTTTTAACCTTTAGCCTGGCATTTCCTTCATGACCTGCTTCGTCGCTGGCTTCGATGTGCAAATAAACAAAATCATTTGTTTCCAGCGCTTTTAATGCGGCCGCTGCTTTTCCTTCGTAATTCGTGTCGTATAAACCTGTGACGCCCGCTACATGAATAACCTCCAACCCGGCATATACGCCGATACCCCGGATTAAGTCTACGGCAGATATAACGGCTCCTTTCTTAAAACCATACATTTCCTGCATGGTTTGCATAGCCGGACGATAGCCCGGCGACCAGGGCCAGATACTGTTGGCCGGGTCTTTACCTTGGGCTATCCGTTTTTGATTAACGGGATGATTCTTTAATAAATCCTGCGATTTCAGGATTAAATCGTTTAATAAGCCGGCTGTTTCCAACGCTTCGCTTGCTACGGGTTTGATCAGTAACGGACGGAACGGCTGAAGCGGAACGTCGTGCGGCGGCGTACAGTCTAACCGTTTGTCTCCTTTTTTTATTACCAGCAGGTGACGATATGAAACGCCGGTATAAAACTTGATTTGTTCCGACCCTAATTTTTCATCTAAGAATTGAATCAGCGCCTCCGCTTCTCCGGTACTGATATGTCCTGCCGAATGATTCTTTATCTTATCATCTTCTATACAAATCAGGTTACACCGCATCGCAATCTCGCCCGGTTGCAGGGTAACTCCTATACTGGCCGCTTCCAGCGTTCCGCGGCCTTCGTATACGTTCGGTAAATCGTATCCCAGTACGGATAAATTAGCCACTTCGCTTCCCGGATGAAATCCGTCGGGTACGGTCTTCAAGCGCCCCGTAACGCCCATCCCGGCCAGTTTGTCCATATAAGGCGTATGGGCGTATTGCAGAGGAGTCATTCCTCCCAACAAATCCACAGGCTCGTCCGCCATACCGTCGCCTAAAATGATAATACTTTTCATCGGATGTTGGCTATCGAGATAATATCGGCAAACACGCCGGCCGCCGTTACGTCTTCGCCGGCTCCGTATCCTTTGATAATCATGGGATAATCGTTGTATCGTTCGGTGGATATCATGATTATGTTGTTGCTTCCTTCCAATTCGTAAAAAGGGTGGTAGCGGTCTACTTCCTGCAGGCCTACTTTACATTCGCCCCGTTCCATTTTGGCAACTAAACGGATGTGTTTCTTTTCAGCTTCCACCCGTTTACGCATCGATTCAAATTCGGCGTCCAGTTCTTTGATATTTTTCCAGAAGTCGTCTAAAGAGCCGTCGAAATATTTTTCCGGAATAAACAGGTTCACTTTTACATCTTTTTGTTCCACTTTATAACCGGCTTCGCGGGCAAGGATAACCAGTTTGCGGATAACGTCTTTGCCGCTCAGATCGATACGGGGATCGGGTTCGGCGTAATTGGCTTCTTTTGCCATTTGTATCGCTTGGCTGAAAGGAATATCGGCGCTCAATGTGTTGAAAATAAAATTGAGCGTCCCGGACAAAACGGCCTCCAGCCTTAATATATGGTCGCCGCTGTTTATCAGGTCGTTCATTGTATTAATGATAGGAAGTCCGGCGCCTACGTTTGTTTCAAACAAGAACTTTACATCCCGTTGGCGAGCCGTATCTTTTAAGTTTGTATAGCTGTTGTAAGACGACGACGCCGCCACTTTATTGGCCGCTACTACAGAAATATTATTTTTCAGCAGTTCGGAATATATTTCCGCTATTTCAGAACTGGCCGTGCAATCGATGAATACGGAATTGAAAATATTCATTTTCAGAATTTCGTCGCACAGATACCGGGGCGAACTGTTTTCTCCTTCTTCTTTTAACTTCTTAATGCAGGTATCCAGATTGAACCCTTGACGATCGAGAAGTAATTTCTTGGAATTAGCTATACCTACAACCTGTAGCTTGAGGCTATTCTGTTCCATTAACATAGCCTGCTGGTTGCGGATTTGTTCCAATAACTTTTTACCTACCGTGCCAATCCCGACAAGAAAGAGGTTTAACACTTTATATTCCGAAAGAAAAAACGAATCGTGAATAGAGTTTAACGCTTTCCGTAAATAGGTATGCTTGATAACGAAAGATATATTCGTTTCCGAAGCGCCTTGCGCGCAAGCTATCACGCTGATACCGGCTCGGCCTAAGGTGCCGAACAGCTTTCCTGCAATACCCGGCGTCCGTTTCATATTCTCGCCAACGATCGCTACGGTAGCCAAATCTTTTTCGGCTGTAATTTCATTGATTTCACCTTGTGCGCGTTCAATAGCAAACGCTTCATTCAATACGGCTACCGATAAATCGGCGTCGGCATTGCGCACGGCAAATGTCGTATTGTTTTCCGAACTGGCCTGAGATACCATAAACACGCTGATGCCATTCTTTGCCAATGTTTTGAATATACGGTAATTTACGCCGATAATTCCTACCATACCCAAGCCTTGTACGGTGATAAGACAGGTATCGTTAATAGAGGAAATTCCTTTAATAATCGATTTGGCTTCTCCGTTACTGCGCTCTTTGGAGATATATGTTCCGGGCGCTTCGGGGTTGAAGGTATTTCGTATAAGTATGGGAATATTCTTATGATAAACAGGATAAATGGTTGGCGGATAAATAACTTTCGCTCCAAAATTACATAACTCCATAGCCTCGGTAAAGCTAAGTCTGTCTATTACGTAAGCCGAGCTGATAACGCGCGGGTCGGCCGTCATAAAGCCGTCTACGTCCGTCCATATTTCCAGTATGGAAGCGTCAAGGGTTGCTGCCAGGATAGCCGCCGTATAATCCGAACCTCCGCGCCCCAGGTTGGTAACTTCTCCGTTTTCTTTACTCGAAGATATAAAACCCGGTACTAAAGAAACCTTAGGCAGAGGGGTAAACGTTTCTTTTATCAATGCGTTCGTTAAATCAAAGTCCACCATATGTTTGTTGAACTGCTTGATTGTTTTGATAAATTTACGGGAGTCGAATAATTGGGCGTCCTTAATAACATTCGATATAATCAGGGAAGAGATACGTTCGCCATAACTCACAATTGCGTCCGACGTTTTAGGCGATAAATCAGTAATCAGATAGATACCTTTATATATATTGGATAGTTCGTCCAGCAAATTCATCGCCTGCTTTTGTACTTCCATCCGCAAGGTATTATCGGGGATAACGCCTTCTATTATAGCTAAGTGGCGCGAAACGATTTCGGATAATTCTTTTTCGTACGCAATAGCGCCTTTCGAGGCCATCAGAGAAGTGTTAATTAATTTATCCGTTATCCCGCCTAACGCCGAAACGATTACTACTACAGGCTCTTCAATAGCCTCTACTATTTTTTTTACGTTTAAAATGCTATCCACGGAACCTACGGACGTTCCGCCGAATTTCAATACTTTCATCGTATTTGTTTTAAAATGTATGTTTTGATAAAGAACCGGAAATACCGGAATAAGAAAAAAGAGATGCAATATCAGAAATTGCTACAACGCGGGGCGTGGCCGCCGCTATTGTTTAGTTGTTGATTCTAACCCCCCAAGGGGTCATTGTTAATGCCCACGTATAATATGCAAATACTGCATGAATCATAAAGTTCTTTCTTTTCTTCAGGTTTATTACGACGCAATATTACACATTATTTATTAAACGGCAAAAAATATATCATTTTTTCAGCGATTGGATATCCCCCAATCGCTACGCTTCATTGGGGGTTATTTACATGCAGACCTGCGTTATCAATCAACCGCCCATTCTTTCATTTCGTACATGTCTTTATACTCTTCCCAGTCGGGGTCTACTTCCGTATAAATAGAGATAGGCAATAAGTCAAACGGGGCTAATATTTCGTTTAATCGCTCGCCGAAAACGCGCGCCGTACGGGTATAAAACACCCATATCTTTTCTCCGTCCCCCGTATAGATAGCTGTCAGTATGGATAGTTTGTCTTTTTCCATCGCTTTCCGGAGCGTTTCCTGCACCACTTCCATTTGTTCGGCGTCGTGCTCGGAGGGCATACCCTTATCAGACGGTTCATATTTCCAGGTTATCTCAACCCGTTCTTTCAATTTGCCCGAGCAGATAAATTCGGCAAGCGAATCGCGTCCCATAACGCTGATTAAGTTGCCCGACCCATTGTCGGACAAAGCTGTAAACCATTCATTACTTAATTTCATATCTCTTTTTTTTGTTTCCTTTGTTTTGGCGCCAAAGCTGGTACGAATTGATACTGTTTTGCCATAATACGTAAGCGGCAGGAGCTACGGAAGATATAGGATTCAGATATAGTTGCGCCATCCAGATAGCAAGTATCGTATTTTTTTGGCCGAGACCTTGTCCGCATGATACCGGGTCGGCATAGCGTTTACCGATACGGCGTCCTAAAAGAAATTGTCCCGCACATATAATCAAGGCAACAACAGCCAGACTTATCTCTACGTTATAATTGGGGTCTTCCTGTTCGACAAGGAATTTCACGGTATTCCCCGTTACGATTGTCAAAGCTATAGCCCATAAATAAAAGGAAAGGCTGGGAAAATCGGCAATCGCTTTTGTAATTTTCGGAATATAATATTGTGCAATCCACGCCAGAAACAAAGGTAAAAGCAAAACGGCGCCTATCTTCTTACAGATATAAAAGAAGGCCTCTACAAAAGGCATGTCTGCATGAGACCCAATGAACGGAAAAAGCAAGGGGGCGGCAATAGCTATTCCCAGGTTGCATAACAGCAGATAGCTGGTAAGAAAGGCCACATTCCCTCCCAACATACCGGTAATAACGGCTGCCGAAATGGCCGTAGGCGCCAATACGCAAATAAAAGCGCCCTGAGCGACAACCGGATGATATAAACGAACGATCCCATAGATAAGCAAACAACCGGTCAACTGAACCAGCAATAACCGGATATGTGCCGGACGGATATGAATATCTCGCGGCGACAACTTGCAAAACGTAATAAATAACATGATAAAAATAATGCAGGGAGCGCCGATTATCAGGCGACTCACCCATGGATAAGCAATTATTCCGATTATCAGGGCAATCGGAAGCGTCCAGTTTTTTATAGTTTGCAACACTTCATTTTGATTCAACGCTGCAAAGATACTTCTTTATCTTCTATATTTGTACCGGTTGAATTAAAATCATCTCTTCCTTATTTAGGAGATAATGATAGGAAATGTATAATCTTTTTATATTTTTGCAAATATTTTTTTTAGTGTATTATTTAAACTACTACCATGAATCGAAGACATTTTTTAAAAAACGGCACATTAGCTGCCGCCGCATTTACTATTTTACCTCGTAATGTATTGGGCGGGACAAACCATTTAGCTCCGAGCGACCGGATTACGCTGGGTATTATTGGGTGTGGAGCCCAAGGGCGTTGGACGTTAGCGCCTGAATTTGCGCGTCGCGCCAATTTGGTTGCCGCCGCAGATTGTGATTCTATCCGCTTGCAAGCCATGCAGGAAATAGTGGAAGGAGAAACTACCAAAGCAAGAGGACAAGCTTATAAAGGTTTTAAGCAATATGCCGATTACAGGGAATTATTGAATCGTACCGACATTGACGGAGTTATTATTGCTACGCCTGATTTTTGGCATGCCGTAATGACAATTGAAGCGTGTCGTTCCGGAAAAGACGTGTATGTGGAAAAGCCTATGGCGCACAGTATTGAAGAAGGACGCGCGATGGCTAATGCCGTAGCAAAGTACAACAGGGTTCTGCAAGTTGGAAATATGCAGCGTTCCTGGCGTAATTTCAGACATGCCTGCGAGCTGGTACGTAACGGATATATCGGGAAAGTAAAGGAAATTAAAGTATCCGTAGGGCCTCCGCCCGTTTCGTATGATTTACCGGGTCAACCTGTTCCGAAGCATATAAACTGGGAGAGATGGATTGGTCCGGCTCCGATGAATCCATATAATGAAGAATTACTTCCTCCAATAGAAAAAAGAGTATTCCCCAACTGGCGTAATTATAAAGAATATGGAGGCGGCATGATTACCGACTGGGGAGCTCATATGTTCGACATAGCTCAATGGGCTATGGGAATGGACGATTCCGGGCCGGTGGAGTTTATACCTGCCGACGGTAAAGATTATAAAGTACTTACCATGTATTATGCCGATGGTACGAAGATGACTCGCGAGTCATTCCGGACAGATGAAGGAAATGCCGTTCGTTTTATCGGTGATAATGGAGTAATAGATATAAGCAGAAGTTTTCTGGATACAATTCCCGCTAAGTTACAGAATCATGAAATAGGAGAAAACGAAACCCGGCTTTATCGCAGTAACGATCATTATGCCGATTTCCTGAATTCGATAAAGACGCGTAAACAACCGCTCAGTACCGTGGAAGTAGGGCATCGTACCGCCTCTCTGTGCATGATCGTAAATCTTTGTTATGAATTTAACCGGAAATTAACCTGGAATCCGCAAAAAGAAGAATTCCTGAATGATGACGAGGCTAACAAACGCCGCGGCAACCCTATCAGAGCTCCTTATAGTCTGACAGTTTAAAAGAAAACAGATAGATATAAAAAAAGCGGCAATATTATTTTGCCGCTTTTTTTATGCTACGCTTTATTTAAATAATTTATCATTATCGTCGCTTATGTTACCCATTGCAGCATAACCTTCGGTTAATGAAGATGTGGCAGGCATAGATTCCGAAAATAGATTACCATGACTGATTTCACTGTCGTCAGTTTCCAAAGTCATATTACAGGTACCTGAGAATTTAGCGCTTGGTTCAACTACCAATGCTTGCGTTGTGATAATACCTTTAATAATAGCGGTAGGTTTAAGTACTAACACTTCGCTTGTTTTAATACTTCCTACAACTTTTCCGAAGATTTCGGCGTTTACAGAAATGATATCTCCTTCTACTTCTGCCGTTTCACCGATTACTATTTTACCGCCACAACTAATAGTACCTTCTAATCTGCCGTCTAAACGGAAATCGCCGTCTGTTGTTACATCTCCCTTTACTGTAGTCCCAAAAGCCAGGGCATTATGCAAAACGCTTGCAGGAATTTCATCATTATTATATTTTGTTCCCATACAAAAATTAATTAGGTTTGTAGATTCTCAGCAAATATAAGAATATTTTTATATACTATAATATTTTATTTGTTTTTAAGTACCGATTGTAAATTAATTTAAATTATTTTCATATTTATGCGTTCATATCAGGACGGGTAAATACGCCGACGCCGGCAGCCGGACAGGGGCCGGGATTTGGGCCAAAGTTTCAGGCATGCTTGTAGCTATTGTTTCCCGGATGCGTTGCCAAAGCGTATGCGATTGAAGGCGGAACGCGGCAGGAAAGTGAACGACAGCGCCATTCAAGACTTTTTTTAGAAATGCCGGCGAACGATATAAACGCATAAGGCGTCGTCTCAAAGGCAAGCCGCTTGGCGAACATTTCCAACTTCAACCGGAAAAACGGCAGGAATTTTAAGAGAGAAGCTTTGAAGGAAAGATAGCGTTTTATTATGACGATGAAACGCATGTTTGCAGCGACACGCTTACATACGCGCGTTAATACGATTATAATACGATGATTAGTAATGATCGATATTGAATCAAAAATAATTCGATTTAAATAAACAAGCCGTTTTTTTTATGAAAACCGGATATCCCTTATGCCTTGTAATAAGCCCTGTTTGTGAATATAAAAGTATAGCATACGTTACATCTTCTATCTTGCGAAAGCGTCATTATTAGAATTTTAGACTTTTCAAAAATGTCGCCGCTACTTTTATACACTCCTCCGGATCGGCAGGATTATCATGTTCTACGATGAAATGTTTTACGCCGGCTATATCGTTTAATTTGAAGATAGAGGGAAAATCAATAATACCCTTTCCTACATATTCAAAATTTCTGTCAGGCGTATGATCCATGTCTTTTACATGAAATACCGGATATCGGCCGGGATATTTTTTAATATATTCAATCGCCGATTGATTGCCTTTTGTTATCCAGTACAAGTCTAATTCAATGTTTACATACTCCGGATTTAATGCCGGAACTAATATATCGAAAGGCATTTGTCCTTCGGCAGGATAAAATTCAAGGTCATGGTTGTGATAAAGTAATTTTAAGCCCTCTTTTCTACATATTTCTCCTCCTTTATTCAGGTTATCGGCTACCTGTTTCCAGTCGTCTGCTTTTTTGTTTTGTCCGTTGTCTGTCCACGGCCAATAGCAAACGATATACTCCTTATTTAGTTCCAGGCACGATTTTATGTTACTCGTCAATCGTTCGGTATCGTTCATGGCAGCCATATCCGTTGGGCCGATCAATGGTTTTAAGTTTACATCTTTCAGGAAGGATGTAAGCGATTCGGTATCCATACCGAATGTATTCCCAAATTCCAAATCCGTATATCCCCATGCCGATATTTCTTTTAAAGCTTTTTTCGGATCGGCTTCGAGCCATTTACCACCCGTATTACCGGTGATGACGCCGAAGCTTGGTAATGATTGGCCGGATGAACTACATGCGCCCAATAAGAAGTTGGGCAATAAGCACGTACCGGATAATAATCCGGCCGTCTTGATAAAATTACGTCTTTTCATAATAACGTTTATTAAATGGATGGATATTTCCAGGGAGAACGGTAAGAAGGCATAAGATAAGCGTCTGCTTCTTTATTGCCAACGAATGTTTTACTGTCGTCGTCGTATATGAGTACAGATTGAGTACGGGCGGCGATATTGCCAAGATGCGCATATTTAGCGCAGAGGCTTCCATTTTCAATCGTACAGGCTGTATTGTAAGAGCGCGTTTTCATACAGTGCAGAAAATCCGAAACATGATCTTTGTGGTCATTATAATCGGCCTGTACTTTAATTGATTCTAATAACCGGTTTCGTTTATTTGCCGAATCCCATTCGGAGATGATTTCCCAATTATCGCGGTCGGCAACCAACGTACCGTTTGTTCCTTTAAAGACGATACCATAGTTGCGGTTATAAGGGCCGGTTTCTACGCCGCCGGTATGGCTCCAGTTCATGATAAAAGAATCAAATTCGTAAATAACATTCTGCGTGTCGAAAGTTTCCGGACAATTTTCAGGAAAGGCAAACTTACCGCCGAAAGCTGTTATGCGTTTAGGCATACGTTTAATATCCATACCCCATAAAACCATATCCAGCAGATGTACTCCCCAATCGGTCATCAACCCTCCGCCGTACGCCCAGAACATACGCCATGAACCATGAAAATGTTGCTCGTTAAAAGGTCTTGTTTGGGCAGGCCCCTGCCAGGTATCATAATCAACGCCTGCCGGAACCGGCGCATCCGGTATCGGTTTCCCTAAAGCGCCATAGTTGAAGTTTGCCCAAACGTCGGCGCGCGCAATGGTTCCTAATTTACCGCTTTTCAGATATTCAACCATCGCTTTCCAATGATTGCCGCTACGTTGTTGCTGGCCAACAGTCGTTACGCGGTTATATCGTTTGGCTGCATTTACCATCCTGTCGCATTCGGCTATATAATTGGCAATCGGTTTTTCTACATAAACATCCTTACCTGCCGAACAGGCGTCTACAAATTGCAGGCAATGCCAATGGTCGGGCGTACCGATAATAATGGCGTCCAATTCTTTTAATTCCAGCATTTTCCGGTAGTCGGAGAATAACTGCGCTTTCTTGCCCTGTATTTTTTCTAATTCGGCTGCTTTGCCGTTCAATATATTCGGGTCGATATCGCATAAAGCGATGCACGCTACGTCTTTGTGTAAAAGAAAATCATTCAGGTCAGCCCAGCCCATATTCCGGCAACCGATTAATCCTACCTGTATTTTATCGTTAGCGCCGGTAATCCTGGCGCTTGGCGCTTCTTTACCCAAAGCGGACGAAGGCGCAATGAGTCCGGCAGCCAAAGCCGTAGCCGATGTTTTTAAGAAATTTCTTCGTGTGGTCATACGTATTTAGTTAAGTAATAAATCTGTCTGTCAGTTGTTAAATATGTATGCTATTCGCTAATTTATCAAGCCATTTCGGAAGCATATCCAAATGGTTGATGCGGGCGGCAATAAACTCAGGCGCAAACAAGGCGATTTGTAAATCCTTACACTTCTCATGTAAACTGCTTTCTACCGGGAAGTAACTGGCTAATATAGCCAGGGAAATGTCTCCCCCGTATGTTTCCCGGATAGCGTCTACCTTATATACGTCGTTCTGCGTAACGTTGCCCGACTTACATTCGATAAAAATAAGCTTTTGTTCATTATTAAGCAAGATATCCACTTCATTTTTTATGCGCGAACTACTGTGGGTATGAAAAATCACACTTTGCCATACTTCCGGTAAATGAATCTGTTTGTAACTCCACTCCCTCGCTTTGGCAGCGACAAGCGTTTCCCACCATCTTCCTTCAAAATAAAGCATAGAAGCGTTAGGGTAGGGGATATCCAGTAAGATTTGGTCTTTCATGGATATTTGCAAGGCGCCTTCTTTCCGAATAAAACTTACTTTATCAGGAAATGTCCAGCGTTCCGGTAAACGGCTTAAATGGCGACCACAACGGCTATCAAAATATTTCTGTATGCGTCCGTTTTCATTCGGGTATGATTCGATAAACTGTTTTATTTGTTGCGCAGAACGGATAGTGGTATCAGCTAAATCTTTGATATCGTCATAAGTAGATAACTCGCTCCCGTTTAAAGTCAGGATTTCTTCGTTTTCAAGCATACTCTGCATCTGATACTTTTCGAAAGTATCCAGGTTGACAATCTCCCCTTGTTGAGTAATATAAAAAGCGATGGCTCCATATTCTTTCGCTATCGAGAAAGCGGAAAAAGCCATCAGTTTTGTCCCTTCCGAAAGATTATAATAAAACTCCCCGCTGAAATCCCGGTGTATTTTTTTACAAACGTTGGTAACGCTTCCGGCATTATATGCTTCGATAAAATGCATTTTATGCTGAATAGAATCCGGCAACAACGAAAACATAGGTTGTGTAACGCTTCTTGTTTCATAGGTATAAAGAAGATGAATAAAATCGGGTCCAAACTCTTTAACGCCATGATAAGCCGAGGTAATGTCTTTCCCTATTAAAATAATCTGATGCTTCATAATGGGTGTAAAGATAAGAAAGTATTAAAATAAATCTCATAAAGAGATTTATTTTAAAATGATTGACTAAGTTAAATTAATTCGTTTATTTTGAAAGGAAATATGCAGAAAAGGATTCTGTAAATACAACTTTACCCACCATGGAAGACAATACTCGTTTATCAACACGTTTTTTTTATGAACCGACTAACCCGTTTGGTTTTCCCGGATTGAGAATAACAATCTCGCCCAATGATACGGCATATATGGCTGGCTGGCTGGGCGCGACTATCTACCTTATATATATGATGAACAGGAAAAATGCATCGAACCCTTATTATCTTCTCCTCCTCCTTTTCACACAAAACGCAGGAACAGGAAGTAATACCACATACGGATTAGGACAATTCAGAATTGTAGAACCATAAATACAAAAGAAAAGAATGAAACGGATATTCCTTTTGGGCGGATACGATTTGGAGATGATTACCATCCGTGATCTCTTGCAAAAGTATGAAGAAACATACTTTGATAATAAGCTGTGTTGGGATAATGCATTACTATCTTCCTATAAGGATGTTCTGGACCAATATGGCAATAAAACGGATACGGTGATCTATGGAATTGAATTACAGCCTTCTTCAAGCGTAACAATGTATGCTAATTATAGATTGATAGACCATCATAACGAATATATGCGCAAACCGTCGGCCTTGATTCAGGTAGCCGAAATACTAAATCACCCGTTAACCCGCTATGAACAGTTGATAGCTGCTAACGACAGTAGCTATATCTCCGGTATGATAAAACTTGGCGCCACCCATGAAGAAGTAAAAGCGATACGCAGAAAAGACCGTATAAACCAGGGCGTAACGGAAGAAGACGAGGAACTGGCAGAGCAAGCCTTAAAAGACAAAATAGAACAGATAGATGATTTAATAATCATTCAATCAAAGACGGCGCGCTTCTCGGCGATAACAGACCGTTTATATCCATATAGAAAACTATTGATATATACCGACAAAGAGTGGGTATATTATGGCGAAGATACAGATCGGATTATTCGTTTGTTTCAAGATAAAACCCTTTTTTATGGCGGCGGATTTGCCGGATTTGTAGGGGTTCCCCAAAATAAGTATAGTCAAGAAGAAATAGAACAAATGAAAAATCAGATTATAAAAACAAATATTAACTCTAAAAAATGAAATCTATGTATAGTTATCACATTTTTTACTTTCCATTTAAATGGAGAATTAGAGGCAGGGAAAAAATGGTGTTTGCAGAACAGACCAATCTGGATAATATTCGGTGGAATCCCTTATCCAACTGGTTAAAGAAACCGGAAATAACAGATGATAAAGAACTACAGGATTTGTACAATGAGAAAAATTTTTATTATGAATTTGTTCATCCGACTTTATATGATTCAGGAGAAGAAAATTCGATCTTAAATCATTTTGAACGAAAAGAACTCCTGCAACAAGAGCGGGA
>JAIRYL010000138.1 GCA_031267775.1 Tannerellaceae bacterium | reverse complement strand
GGAGGTCGGGATTTCGCCGTATCTTCCGGCAGATTGTAGACGGCTACCCATTCTTCCCTGTAATTTCCAGGCAGGATGTTCTTCTTTTGGCGGTACGGTACGCGGGAATTAGGACGGCGCGCTATGGCGAAATTAGATGCGTCGGCCCTGTATTTTGTTACCTGCCATTTGCGTATAAAAATAAAAGAGTTATCTTTGCGTCGAAATTTTAAGGCCGGTCGGGTAGCTCAGTTGGATAGAGCAACAGCCTTCTAAGCTGTGGGTCCTGGGTTCGAATCCCAGCCCGATCACAAAAAGCCCGCATTAACGGCGGGTTTTTTTTATGGATTCCTGTTATATTGCACAGGTATAAAGCGGAGGGGGGGAGACGTCCTGTTTCAAGGCGGAGACAGCTATTCTAATTTCTGCTTTTCTGCTTTCCCGTTTTCAACTTTCCATTTTCAACTTCTTTGGCTTTCCCGGCGCAAAGCGCGCGAGGGGGAAGGCGATTTGCTGTCCGCCACACATTTTTTTCTTCGCTAAGGCGATGTATTTCGCTGGAAAAACAGATTAAGGATATTTTTCCTTATTGAGATTGAACCGCAGGTCTTTACTCTGTGTAAAAAGTTGTTACATTTGCAAGCATTGCGCTATCGGTATGGCAAATACGAACGGAATAATGACAGACACAATAATTACTTACACAATATTAAAGAATCTAATGTATGGAAAAGAAAAGAGTTTACACCTTTGGCAACGGTAAGGCCGAAGGTAAAGCGGATATGAAGAATCTGCTGGGAGGAAAAGGAGCTAATCTGGCCGAAATGAATCTGATAGGCGTGCCTGTGCCACCGGGGTTTACGATAACTGCCGAGGTTTGTTCCGAATATTATGAGTTGGGAAAGGAAAAAATGGTAGCGCTGCTGGACGAAGAAGTGGGAAAGGCCGTAAAGAATGTAGAACAACTGATGAACAGCACGTTTGGCGACGTAGTTAATCCCCTGCTTGTTTCCGTCCGTTCGGGCGCGCGCGCTTCCATGCCCGGTATGATGGATACGATTTTAAACCTGGGATTGAACGACGAAGTGGTGGAAGGGCTTGCCCGGAAAACGGGAAACGAACGGTTTGCATGGGACTCGTACCGGCGCTTTGTGCAGATGTATGGCGACGTGGTACTGGGCATGAAACCGGTAAACAAGGAAGATATTGATCCTTTTGAAGAAATCATTGAAGAAGTAAAGGAAGCAAACGGGGTGAAATTTGATAATGAATTGAGCGTAGACAACCTGAAAGGGCTTGTAACCAAATTCAAGGCCGCCGTAAAGAAACAAACCGGAAAAGACTTTCCGGCCTCGGCCGTGGAACAGCTTTGGGGAGCTGTCTGCGCCGTATTTGATTCGTGGATGAACGACCGCGCCATCCTTTACCGCAAAATGGAAGGTATCCCGGCCGAGTGGGGTACGGCCGTAACCGTGCAGGCGATGGTATTTGGAAACATGGGAAATTCGTCGGCTACGGGCGTTTGTTTCTCGCGCGACGCAGGGAGCGGCGAAGATGTGTTTAACGGCGAATACCTTATCAACGCGCAAGGCGAAGACGTGGTAGCCGGTATACGCACGCCTCAGCAGATTACCCGGGCGGGATCGCAGGTATGGGCCGAAAGGGCGGGCGTGGCCGAGGCCTGCCGGATAGCAAACTATGCCTCCATGGAGGAGGCCATGCCGGAAATTTTTAACGAACTGGACGCCATACAAACCAAGCTGGAAAATCATTATCGCGACATGCAGGATATGGAATTTACCGTACAGGAAGGCAAACTGTGGTTTCTGCAAACCCGTAACGGAAAACGCACGGGGGCGGCCATGGTAAAGATTGCCATGGACTTGCTGCGGCAGGGCATGATAGACGAAAAAACGGCCCTGGAGCGCATTGAACCCGCTAAGCTGGACGAGCTTCTTCATCCCGTATTCGATCCCGAAGCGCTAAAGAAATCCAACGTGCTGGTAAAAGGGTTGCCTGCTTCGCCGGGCGCCGCCACCGGACAGATTGTGTTTTTTGCCGACGACGCCGCTCAATGGTATAAAGATGGCAAGAAAACAGTGCTGGTACGCATTGAAACCTCTCCCGAAGACCTGGCCGGTATGGCCGCCGCCGAAGGGATTCTTACGGCTCGGGGCGGTATGACTTCTCATGCGGCCGTCGTAGCCCGCGGGATGGGGAAATGTTGCGTTTCCGGCGCGGGAGGCGTTAGCGTGGACTATAAGAAAAGAACCATGGAAATTGGCGGCGCCATATTTAGCGAAGGCGATTTTATCTCTATAAACGGCTCTACCGGCGAAGTGTTTGCAGGCAAGATACCAACGAAAGAACCCGAAGTAAGCGGCGATTTTGAAGTATTGATGGCGCTTACCGACAAATATGCCGTTATGACTGTCCGTACCAACGCAGACACGCCGCACGACGCCCTGGTAGCCCGTAAATTTGGCGCCGTAGGCATCGGCCTCTGCCGTACCGAGCACATGTTTTTTGAAGGCGAAAAGATTAAAGCCATGCGTCAAATGATTCTGGCCGAAAATACCGGCGAACGCAGAAAAGCGCTGGAAAAGCTCCTGCCATACCAGAAAGAAGATTTTAAAGGTATTTTCAGGGCAATGGCCGGTTGCCCGGTGACGGTTCGCCTGCTTGACCCTCCGCTGCACGAGTTTGTACCGCACGACGACAAAGGGCAGCAGGAATTGGCCGTGGCCATGGACGTAGACGCCGGCGTGGTTCGTAAACGCGTGGAAGCGCTGCATGAAAATAATCCGATGCTTGGACATCGCGGATGCCGCTTGGGAAATACCTACCCGGAAATTACGGAGATGCAAACAAGAGCCATCCTGGGCGCCGCCCTTGAACTGAAGAAGGAAGGAGTAACCGCCTGTCCGGAAATCATGGTGCCGCTGACAGGTATTTTGTATGAATTTCTTGAACAGGAAAAAATTATACGCGCCACGGCAAAACAGCTCTTTGACGAAACCGGCGACGCTATTGAATATAAGGTAGGAACCATGATAGAAATTCCGCGCGCAGCATTAACGGCCGACCGGATTGCTTCGGCTGCCGAGTTCTTCTCTTTTGGAACAAACGACCTGACGCAAATGACCTTTGGCTATTCGCGCGACGATATTGCCACCTTTTTACCCGTCTACCTGGAAAAGAAAATTCTTAAATTCGACCCGTTTCAGGTATTAGACCAGCGCGGCGTAGGACAATTGGTTCGCATGGCTACCGAAAAGGGCAGGGAAGTGCGTCCCAGCCTCAAATGCGGTATTTGCGGCGAGCACGGGGGCGAACCGTCGTCGGTTAAATTCTGCCATCGCGTCGGGTTGAATTACGTTTCCTGTTCTCCCTTCCGGGTGCCTGTCGCCCGCGTAGCCGCCGCCCAGGCTGCCATTGAAAAATAACGCTCCGCTAAGGAGGCGTCGGGAAATAAATCATCCATTTATTTTCCGACGCCTCCTAACAATATCAAAACTCCGTATTCTTTACCAGCCAAAGAATACGGAGTTTTTTTTTATAAAAAAGGGGTATGGCTTTCGGAGCGAATCACCCGGTCAAAGCCGGTTTATCGTTTATGATACGTATGCTCGTAATAACGAATGTAATCGCCGGTTAAGATATCGTCTACCCAGGAGGGGTTGTCTAAATACCAGTAAATGGTTTTTACTATACCGTCTTCAAAACGGGTTTCCGGTTTCCAGCCCAGTTCGTTCGTTATTTTAGTTGGATCAATGGCATAACGCTGGTCGTGTCCAAGGCGGTCTTTCACAAAAGAGATAAGCCCCTCGTTAATCCAGTCGGTTTTTATTTCTCCGCTGGCGTCGCGTTCCTTCTTTTTCAGCGCCTGGCGATAGGCCGGCTGTTCATCCATGATACGGCGTATGGTATGTATGGCGAGCTTTACAATTTCGATATTCTGTTTTTCGTTATGTCCGCCCACATTATAAATTTCCCCTGTTCTTCCCTTGTGGATAACGGCGTCAATCGCTTTGCAATGATCTTCCACATAAAGCCAGTCCCTGACATTTGTTCCATCGCCATACACCGGGAGGGCTTTACCCTGCAGGATATTATTTATAATAAGAGGAATCAGTTTTTCCGGAAAATGATAAGGCCCGTAATTATTGGAGCACCTTGTAATGGTTACCGGCATTTTGTATGTTTCGCAGTAAGCTTTAACAAACAAGTCGGCGCTTGTTTTTGAAGCGCTGTACGGGCTTCTTGGATCCAGCGGGGTAGATTCTGTAAAGAAACCTTCCGCGCCCAAGCTTCCATATACTTCATCGGTTGAAACCTGATGGAAGCGAACGCCTTCTTTCCAGACTGGATATCCGGCGGCGTCTTTTCCCGACGTCCATGCCTGTTTAGCCGCATCCAGCAGATTTTGCGTTCCGAGAATATTGGTTATCAAAAATAATTGAGGATTATCAATGCTCCGGTCTACATGGCTTTCAGCCGCAAAGTTTACCACATAATCAAAAGAATAGTTATAAAAAAGAGAATCAAGCAATGAACGGTCGCCGATATCTCCTTTTATAAATATACAGCGGTCGTTATCTATATCCTTTTCAATGGTCTTCAGATTACCGGCGTATGTAAGCAAATCAAGCGCGATGATTTTTATATCCGGATAAGTAGCCAGCATATATTTAATAAAATTAGCCCCAATAAAACCGGCTGCGCCGGTTACCAAATACGTTTTCATGAGTATGCGGTTTATTTAAAATTCAAAATTATATTCTGCCTGTAGCAGCGGCGGAGCGTTTTTGTCTTTCTCGGACATAACTAACGCTTCGGGAGAAACTATTTTCCAGTCAATCCCGAAAGCGTCAAAGCGTACGCTTCGTTCGTGCGACGGCGTATAGGGATTATCAACTTTATAGGTAAAAACAGTATCGTTTTCCAGCACATGGAAACCATGAGCAAAACCTTGCGGAATAAAAAGTTGCCGTTTGTTTTCAGCCGTAAGTTCAACGGCTACATGCTTTCCAAAAGAGGGAGAACCCCTGCGCATATCTACGGCTACATCCAGCACGGCGCCTTGAATAACCCGTACCAGTTTTGCCTGCGAAAAAGGATTAAGCTGATAATGTAACCCGCGAAGCGCTCCCCTGGAGGAGCGCGACTCGTTATCCTGAATAAAATCAACTTTGCCAATATGCCGTTCGAATGCCGCTTTTTTGAAAACTTCAAAAAAATATCCCCGCAAGTCGTTGTATACGGCAGGTTCAACAATCCATACTCCGGGAATAGCTGTTTCTATAAAGTTCATATCCATCTTTCCAGTTCAAGCGTAAAATAAGCCGTTTTTAATGCCTGTAAGCAGCAAACTAACCTATCATTTGAATACTTCGTTTAATAAAGCGGCTTAAAGGTTCGCCCTTCAGCATACCGTTACTTAGTAAAGCCAAATCAATTAATTCGTGAACCAGGTTGTTTGCCGAAGCATACTCCGACAGAATGTTGGCGCGTTGCCCGCGCAGTTCGTCCAGTTTCTTGTCTGTCTGGTTCATATCTTCTTTTTCTTCGGCGGTAATTTCTTCTTCTTTTTTCTTGTTCTGTTTTTCCTGCAGGTCGGATTGTCTTGCTTCCCAGCCTTTTATATCAGCGTCTATCGGCGCCAGTTTATCAGCGCAAGCCAGCTCCTGGTCTGCCAGTACTTTTTTAACCAGCTCATGCTCCGTATTAAGAACTAAATTATAGCTGTCGGGCATTTCTCCATAGAACGACATACCCGGTTGCATGGCCGACATTTCCCGCATACGCCTCATATATTCGCTGTGCGTAAGCATAACGGGGTTGGCGTCGGCGCCCAACGCTTCGAAGGTAACGTAAAATTCGGTTTTTTCAATCTTGGGCACCTGGCTTTTAAATACTTCCTGCAAGGCGTTTTTTTGACTTTCTTCAAACGTTACCTTATCGGTATCCGATTTACGGATAATATGATCGATTGTATCGCTGTCTACCCGGACAAACTGCGTTTTTTCAAATTTCTGTTCCAATTGTCCTACAACGTGCACGTCTAATTGTCCGTCCATCATCAAAACGTTGTATCCTTTCTCTTTAGCGGCATGGATATAGCTGTATTGTTCTTCGGCGCTATTTGTATACAGATAAATTAAATTACCGTCTTTATCCGTTTGATTTTCTTTAACCAGCGTTTTGTATTCGTCAAAGGTATAATACGTGCCGTCCACGTCTTTAAAAAGGGCAAACTTCGCGGCGCGTTCATAGAACTTTTCGTCTGTCAGCATGCCATACTGGATAAATAATTTAAGGCTGTCCCATTTTTCTTCAAACTGCAGGCGGTTGCTCTTAAACATTTCTTCCAGCCGGTCGGCTACTTTCTTGGTAATATGGTTTGATATTTTCTTTACATTCTGATCGCTTTGTAAATACGAACGGGAAACGTTAAGCGGAATATCGGGCGAATCCAAAACGCCATGTAATAAAGTTAAAAATTCAGGTACGATTCCTTCTACCGAATCGGTTACAAATACCTGATT
>JAIRYL010000117.1 GCA_031267775.1 Tannerellaceae bacterium | reverse complement strand
ACAAAGAGGCCGTACGGGCAGACGAAGCCAGACATTACTGGTTGATACCGGCAGGCTGAAAAAAAGTATCAGGAAGATAAAGTATACGACAGAACAGATAATTATTGGAACTGATGTACCTTATGCTGAAATACACAATGAAGGCGGTGAAATAAAGAAAACCGTAAATGTAAAATCCCATACGATCAAGGCGCACGGAAGAAAGGCGCATACCAGGAACAGGAGCGGGCGGGCAGAACGTATAAAAGCCCATACGGTCAAGACTTATACGGTTAAAGCGCATGCCAGGAGAATGAATTTAAAGATACCTTCCAGGCGTTTTATCGGTAACAGCCATACGCTGGCAAGAAGAATAGAATTACACGTAACGGCACGCTTTGCCCGTGCATTAAGATAAAACAGTATGATACTTACATTATTGAATTTATATCAACGATTCGAAGAAAGCAAAGCGCTGTTTGACAGGTATGAATTAAGTTCTGACTGGTTCATAGATGTATACCGGTCGCAACCGTTGGAACCTGAATTATATGAATACTTTTCTCTACCTGCCATATTCGTTGATTACCAGTTGGCAGGTCGGGGCGCGAAAAAACCACGCCTGGTAACAATGACATTACACGCTGTCACCGATGAAATGCCTGACGCTTCCAATATATCCATGCAGCGTGATTCGGGTTTAAAGCGGTTTCTATATCATTTTGCAATTCAAAGGATGCTTGAAGGAAAGCCGTTAGGCCGTACCACACCCTTAAAGTTCATTTCTGAAGGTATTATTGATGCGCCGGTTATCAACTACCATACACAGGTATACGAGTTTGAAGCTTATCCCGAAGATTTAGCCGGCACGCCTGAAGAAATAGAATATGGTATGATCGAGCTGATAAAACTGCAGGGTAATCTGTGTAACAAGCTTCCTAAAACTATACAGGAGCAGGTTTAAAATCGGCAATTCAATTCATACACTTTTGTTATCACCACATTTTGTTAAAAAGTGCATGGATTGATGATAACAAAGTGTTATCAAGTCTCACGCATTTTTGTTATCAACCATTCATTTACCATACGGACAGTAAATGAATAAACTCACATTGTTGAATAACAGTTATTTGCATAGAATAAAGAAGGTTTACATAACCGATATTTTACCGGTATCTTACCAGATGGCCGTATCATACCAATGTGAATAAATGTCTTTATATCAACATTTTAAAGTTTTGATATGAAATGTATATTTTGAATTGCCCATCAATAAAGCGTACCTTAGCGCACTTTTTTAAGAGACGAAATTGGCTGTATGCCAAAATATTAAAAAAACAATGTGAAAAACACCAGTGGTAGAATGACAGATTTGACAGTAGATTTTTCAAAAAATCTGAGTAAGGAGGAAATCCAGAATTGGTTAGCAAAAATGACTCCTGAAGAGGCCAACAGTGCTATTATCAATGCGTTAAAAGTAAATAACCCTGATGACAAATTAGATTATTTGACTTCAATGTCGCTTGTTGCGGAGGTAAAAGAAGATAAGGAGTATCGGAGTGACGCCGACTTTCTGAAAATAGTGTTAGGACACGCTACCTATAAAGAACTGGCAGTTACCGGCCATTTGGCGGCTGGTCTGTTCGCAAATGCAGACGCTGTTTCAGACACCGTTACTGTCACTCAAAGGTACTCCAGATGGAATAAATTGTTGAAATTAAAACTAAAAACTGCAATCGGAAAATTTATCTAAAAACGACTTGCAGTTTTTTTTGTTAACTATACTGCGAAAAGCTAATGACTGATACATTTTGGATAATTTGGTTTCCCACATTTATACACAAGAATTTCACTCCCTTAACGGATAAAGTCTTAGATAAAGTTACGGATATAGACGCTAATCCATTATTTTTGCAAGTTGTATTAGCGGACATAAATAAAGAGGCAAGGAGTGATGTTATTTTACGCTTCTCCCGTACAAAAGAGCTTGTAGATAATAATTCTGTGGTAGCAGAAATACAATTGCACTATCAAGACCATTCGTCTAATGGATTATTTTTGTATAAATGTTATTGTGCAGAAGAAAACAAATTTGCAAATGAAATTATCGAAAAACCTCGTTATGCTACTGTTTTCGCTGTGAAGAAATTATTTCACAGACATACTTTCCATGATTTTTCAGACAAAAACAAAAAAGTTCACAAAGATTTTTATTTTAAGGCTTGCGTATTTCCTGACAAAGAAAAAGTTACGGTAACAGAAGGTTTAGCGATTGACGACGTAAAAAGAAAATTAAAAGGCGAAAATAACGAATTTATATTACATTATCTGGAAGAGTTTGAATATAAATATAATGCTGAAATGCAGCATTTTAAAACATTAAAATGTGGCATTAAATTAACAGATAAAGATACTTTTAAAACAAGGATAGAAGAAATAGAGACTAAACTGATAAACTGTGAAGCTGCAAAGCAAGTATTAAAAGAATATAATAAAACTATTTTACCCGAATTGCTTGCAGAGCAAGCTAAATATAACAAAGCCGTTGAAATTTGGAAGCGCCGTTTAGGAATGCTCGAATATCTAAGATTTCCTGTTGTAAAGAGGATAATAACAAAAATATTGCCTCAGAAAATAATGAAAATATTGCCTCAGAAAATTAAAAACTGGCTTTATCCGAAAGATAAAATTTACTACCTTGACATAAAGAAAAAATTCAGACAACAAATATACAAAGATTCGTGTCTTGTCGTTGGGGAAACTTTATTTACAAATTCTTTATGCCATTCTAAATATTTGAATACAAAAGTAGAGGATTCTGACAGCGAGGATGTTAAATCTGTAAAAGACAAAACTCGCAAGTTGCTGTTAAATATAGAAAATCTTAAATATGCGCTCAACTTTGTAAAAGATGAACACAAAGACGCATTAAATTCTCATTGGAATACTAAATCCATCGTTCTGGCAATTACAGGTATAACATTTTCCGGCATAGGTATTCTGTTAACAGCATTGACGGCAAAACCTGTTTATCAATATTTAAAGGAAGGAATAACTCAACTGTTTTGCTTGATAACTTAATATTTCTCTCAAGAAGAAGTTTACCTGGTTTTCTGATCATTCGATCGTTTATCGCGCTCAAATGGAGCGTTACTGCAAAAAGCAAAAATTCGGTTTGTTGGACGTCTGATTTTTCGCGTCGGATCAGGTTCGCTGATTTTTTTATTTGATATACAACTATTTATCCGGTTTTTTTTAATCTGTTAAAGTGGAATTATGAAAAAAATCATATCTTTGTGTAATGTATATTAACACAAAGGATAATGGCCAATGAAGAAATAAAACAAATATGGAAGATACCCGAGCCTACCCTCAGGCGGTTGCCCTGGTATCTTGCCTTTGTAAAACTATTGAAAGGAAAAGGCGAGGCGTACGTTTCGTCCACGCAGATAGCAAAAGAGATTAATGTAGACTCCAGCCAGGTAGCGAAAGATCTTTCTTTTGTAAATATTACAGGGAAAACCAGGGTGGGGTATGAAATTAACGCCTTGGTTACCGTATTAGAAGATTTTTTAGGTTTTACCGTTCAACATAAAGCGTTTCTGTTTGGCGTCGGGAGTTTGGGGGCCGCTTTATTGCAGGATTCCGGGCTTAGCCAGTATGGATTGGATATTATTGCAGGTTTTGATACCCGTAGCGAATTGGCCGGAACTTCTATTAAGGGAATTCCTGTTTTCCATCTAAGCGAATTTCCTGCCTGCCAAAAAGAGCTGGACGCTACAATCGGCGTTATTACAGTGCCGGTTGATCAGGCTCAATCGGTAACCGACCACATCATTTCCGAAGGTATCAAAGCGCTTTGGAACTTTACCCCGTTCCGTATTCGCGTACCCCGCCATGTCGTTGTACAAAATACGTCTATGTATGCTCATCTGGCCGTTATGTTTAACCGTTTGAATCAGTTTAATCGCAGAAGATGAAAATTATTGCCGTAGGAATGAATTATGCCAGTCACAATAAAGAGATGCATCATTCGTTAGAATTATCAGAACCAACTATTTTTATGAAATCCGATTCGTCGTTGCTGAAAGACGGGAAACCATTTTTTATTCCTGATTTCTCGTCTGAAATTCATTATGAGGCGGAGATTGTAGTGAAAATAGATAAGCTGGGGAAGAATATTGCCGAACGTTTTGCGTATCGCTACTACAATGAAATAACAGTAGGGATTGATTTTACCGCGCGCGATATTCAAAACCGGCTTCGCCAACAGGGATTACCGTGGGAAATAAGCAAAGCGTTTGATGGTTCGGCCGTGACAGGCGCTTTTATCCCGCTTTGCGAAGCGGGCGATATCAATAAGATTCCTTTCTGCCTGCATATAAACGGCGCGAAGGTGCAAAAAGGAAATACGGCTGAGATGCTGTTTCCCGTTGATAAAATTATAGCTTATGCAAGCCGTTTTTTTACATTAAAGATTGGAGACCTTATTTATACGGGAACGCCTGCCGGAGTAGGCTCCGTAAAAATAAACGACCATCTGGAGGGATATGTTGGCGAAACAAAGCTGCTGGACTTTTATGTGAAATGATTGTAATAAAATGCGTGTATTTTTATTTTTATCGATTAGCGTTTGGAGTTTTATTTCCGTTTGGGCAAGCGATAGCCGTTATGCGGATCGGTCTGTTTTGTCGTCGGGGAAGTGGGTGAAAATAAAGGTGGAGCAAACAGGTATCTGCAAGATAACGTATGACGACTTGAAGAAGATGGGATTTGCCGATCCGCTCAACGTTTCCATACATGGATATGGAGGCTGGCCGCTGGATGAAGATTTCAGTTTAAGTTCCGCTTATATAGACGATCTGCCTTCTGTGGCTGTATACAGGGGCGGAGATTATCTTCTTTTTTATGGAAAAGGAGCTGTTAAATGGGAGTATAACGGAGAATATTCAAATTCCTTTTTTCATACCAATAACCCATACGCCACGTATGGTTGCTATTTTCTGACAGATGGAACAGCCGGCGTAAAGGAGATGGAGAAAGCGCCTTTATTATCCGGGCAAGCGTTGTTAACTGTTACTGTTTTTGACGATTACAGGGTACACGAAGAAGAGCTGTACTCGGTAAACAGTTCAGGCCGGGAGCTGTTTGGCGAATCGTTTGAAACGGGCGGTTCCAAAACGATTGCCGCTACCTCGCCGATAGCTAAAATAGAAGGTATTACCGACGCGGACGCTAAAGTAACGATGCGGTTTATAGCGCGTCCCAAATCTACCGGCGGACAGGCTACGCTGCATATTAACGGACAGGAGCTGATACAATTAAACTTTTCGCCCCTTGATAATTCCGGCAATAATTCGTATATAAAAGCGCTTGACAGAGCTGATACGGCAACCTGGAGGGGCGAAAAGAACGAAACGCCCCAGGTTGTTGTATCTTATAATAAACCGGGCGACGAAAATGTGCGGCTGGACTATATCCGCATGCATGTAAAGCGGACGCTAAAGCAATACGGGGGATATACCTTGTTTCGCAGTATTCAATCTATTGGCAATGTAAGCCGGTTTGTTGTAGGGAATGCGAATAGCAACACGATTGTACTGGATGTTACCGATGGCGAAAACCCCCGGTTGATGGAAACTCAACTGAACGGTACGGAATTGTCTTTCTCTATTCCGGCGGGGGATTTACGCGAGTTTGCGGCCGTACAGACTGATCAAAGCTTTTCCGGCTGGACAAAAGAAGAAAAAGACGTGGATAATCAAAACCTGCATGCCTGCCGGCAAACCGACATGGTTATTATTGCGGCAGAGGCTTTTCGTGCGCAGGCTGAACGTTTGGCGGCGCGCCATCGATCTAATGGAAAAGACAGTTTATCCGTTTTAGTAGTAAGCCCTCAGCAGATTTATAATGAGTTTTCGAGCGGCACGCCTGATGCAACGGCTTATCGCCGGTTTATGAAAATGTTTTACGACAGGAATGCCTCCGAGGCAAAGAAACCCAAGTATCTTCTGCTTTTTGGCGATGGATCGTATGATAACCGAAAGCTTACAAACAGTTGGAAACAGGTTTCTACTGCAAATATGCTGTTGACCTATCAGTCGGAAAATTCGCTTAACCACTATTCGTATGTTACAGACGATTATTTTGGAGCGCTTACCGACGATCGGTTTACTTCCGCCCCTATCCAGTTAGGTATCGGCCGTTTTCCCGTTCGCACGGTAGCCGAGGCTACGGCTGCCGTAGACAAGGTGTTGGGCTATATGGATAATAAAGAAACCGGCGCCTGGAAAAACAGGGTTTGTCTGGTAGCCGACGACGGGAACGTGGCCGACGTATTTACCCTTGACCACATGAAACAGGCGAATGAATTGGGAGATTCTATCATCGGCAAAAATTATCCGGAATTTATGGTGAACAAACTGTTTTTTGATGCGTACAAGAAAAACGGAAACTATCCGGCCGTGAGAAGCAGTATACAGAAGCAACTGAAAGACGGCTTGTTTCTGATTAACTATACCGGACATGGAAATACCCGCTCGTGGAGCGACGAAGATGTATTGAACCAATCGGATATTGCGGGATTTACGTATCCCTGTTTACCCCTCTGGATTACGGCAACCTGCGATTTTACCCGTTTTGACGATGTGGCTACTTCGGCGGGAGAAGACGTTTTTCTTAAAAAAAGCGGGGGAATCGCTCTTTTTACTACCACCCGCGTGGTGTTTTCAGGCGATAACTTTATTTTAAACAAAAGGCTTTTAAACGCGCTGTTTGAAAGAGACGAAAAGGGCGGGCGGTTGACGCTGGGCGACGTTATGAGAAAAACAAAGGAGTATACGAACGATAATAAACTGAATTTTATTTTGATAGGCGATCCGGCTATGAAACTGGTTTATCCCGAATACAGCCTGAAGGTGACGGCTGTTAACGGCAAACCGGTAAACGAAACCCCCGACTCACTGAAGGCAATGGGGATGGTAACGGTTAAAGGAGAGGTGGCAGACAGGCAGGGCAATCGGGCTGCGGACTTTTCGGGTTCGCTGTATGTGACGGTTCTGGACAGCAAACAAACGATAAAAACATTAGACAATAACAACCGAAATGCTACGTTTGAATTTACGGATTATCCCAGCGTTCTTTATACAGGAAATCAGTTGGCGAAGAATGGCGCATTTGAATTTTCATTTGCCGTTACCGAACATATATCTTATTCCAACGACTTTGGTATGATGAATTTATACGCTGTAGATGAACATTCGGGCGCTGAAGCGCAAGGGAGTTACCAGAATTTTATTGTAGGAGGAACGGCAGATCGCCCGGTTCAGGATAGCGAAGGGCCTGAAATCAAACAGTTATATCTGAACGACACAACTTTTGCAAGCGGCGACAAAGTAAACTCAACCCCCTTTCTGGCAGTCAGGCTATGGGACGCTACGGGAGTAAACGTGGGCAGCGCCGCCGTAGGGCACGATATTACGCTGACCATAGACAACCCGACGACCATCCATACGCTTAATTCGTACTACAAGCTTCTGCCCGACGCCGAGGGAGAAGGCATGGTTACCTTTTCGATACCCGCCTTAACGCCGGGTTTGCATACGGCTACATTCAGAGTTTGGGACATATTCAGTAATTCCACCGTATATGAGTTTGTTTTTGAAGTTGACGAAGGAATAACGCCGGTTGTATCGGATATTATTGCCGCGCCGGTTCCGGCGCGTACCGGCGCTCAGTTTTACATCTACCACAATCGCCCCGAATCGACTGTCCGCGTAAGCGTAACGGTATATGATTTGGCCGGGCGGCTTATGTGGAAGCACGAAGAACGGGGAACGTCGGACTGGGGCGCGCCCTATCGCATAAGCTGGGACCTGACAAGTACAAACGGCGTCCGTCTGCGTCCGGGCGTTTATATTTACCGGGCGTCTATCGGCACGGATCGTTCCAGAGAAGTGACCAGGGCAAAGAAATTAATAATTCTGGCACAATAATACAAGCTAAAATAAGTTTATAGAGTGATAATAACATAACCTGTTTAAGATGACGAAGATAGTTAAAATAAATATCCTTCTTGGCTGCATTTTCCTGATGAATCAGGCTTCCGCATGGGCGCAAAAAGAAGATTTTTCTCCTATAAACACGGCTGTTCCCTTGCTGTCTATAGCGCCCGACGCGCGAGGCGGCGCCATGGGCGATAACGGAACGGCTACCGGGTCTGATATTGCTTCGCAATACTGGAATCCGGCAAAGTATGCTTTCAATTACAGTAATGCCGGCGTCGGACTGTCGTATACGCCCTGGCTGCGCAAACTGGTAAGCGATGTGGCGCTGGCTTATTTATCGGGATTTTATAAAATCGGGCAAAACGACAACCAGGCCATCGGGGCTTCGCTCCGCTATTTTACGCTGGGCGAAATCCCCATGCATGCCAATCCCGGCGAACCGGCATATAATTATTTGAATCCCTACGAAATGGCGCTCGACGTAAGTTACAGCCGCAAATTATCCGAATCGTACTCCATGGCGGTTGCCCTGCGGTAT
>JAIRYL010000151.1 GCA_031267775.1 Tannerellaceae bacterium | reverse complement strand
CGTAGGCGTTCCGCAACACCTGACTTTCGACCTTGGTGTGCGGACTACGCTGAAGCGGCTCGAAATGTGGGCGCGTTCCGACGGCTACAACAACTGGAATCCGAGGAAGATTCAGTTTTGGGGGCTTGCCGACATCCCATCCGCCGACCTGACAAGCAAAACAATCACGCTCCCAAGCACGGATCCAGGATGGGAAGCCGAAGCGCAGGCCAAAGGCTGGATAAAACTGCTGGACGCCACGTGCAGCGATCCGGTAAATAACCGCATGCAATTTGATGAGGCCTCCCAAACCAAAATACGCTATCTCATCGTCAGAACTACAGAGGTGCACGGCGCGCCTTCGACCGGGTCGGGCGCCTACGTGATTCTACAGGAAATAACCTTGCATACCGATCTTATTGAAAATTTGGACTAAAAAAATATAACAATGAATGTAAAGATTAAAATTTTTATTGTAGCTGCGATTTCATGGCTGTGCCTTCAGGCGAAGGCGCAAGACCAGCCTGTCTGGGAAATAGGGAAAAAAGATAAGAACGCCGCAGAGCTGGCCTTAGGCCCGTATAATTACGAAAAATACGGGGAAAAATTCGGCTTGTCGCCGGTTATCTTTGAAATCGGGAAAAACAACCCGCAAACCGGTTTTCCTTTTGTACTGCCGGGTCCAGGCGATGCCTGGGCGGGAAGCGCTTCCAGGCAAATATATATCCGTTTTGGTATCAAGGAACTGCCTGAAAACTGCACGGCAAAACTAATCCTGGACTTTGTGGAGGTACATCCTTCCGGCCCGCCTGTGCTGGAAATTATTGTCAATGATTTCCGGACGGAGATAAAAACGCCGTCAGGGAACGACCAGAACTATTTCGAAAACCGCAAGCCCAACCCGGCTGATTTGCATAGTGAGGTTACATTGCCTGCGCGTGTATTGAAAAAAGGAGGCAACTTAGTTGCCATCCGCTCCCTGAATGGCAGTTGGGTTGTTTTTGACCGTGTTAGCCTGCATGCCGGCCATGCTTTGGCTTTGAGTAAACCGCCTGCCGGTATTGACATGCTGGGCACGGAGGTGAAAGAGGCGCTTATTTACGGAAAAAACAGCGAATTGCTTCAACCTGTAACGCTTCAGGCGGCCAGCTGGGACAAACCGCAAACCGTCGAACTCCTGATTGATGGCGTTAAAGCCAAACAAGTGAAATTAAATACCGGCGTCAATACGATAGAATTCGGTGTACCAGAAGTGAAAACGGAAACGGATTATACCATTGCGTTGTCTGCTAAATCCAACATCATCGGACAGGTTGTGGTGCGCGCCTTCCCCGTCAAACACCGGACGGTCTATCTCATGCAGCATACACACACCGATATCGGGTATACCAAGCCGCAGACCGAAATCCTGGCCGAACATATCCGTTATATCGACTATGCGGTCGAATATTGCGAACTGACCGACGATTATCCCGACGACGCCAAATTCCGCTGGACGTGCGAGGCGGCATGGGCGGTTAAGGAATATATCCAAAACCGTCCCAAAGAACAAGTAGACAAGTTTGTCAAGTACATCAAAAAAGGCCGGATAGAAGTTGCCGGCATGTTTTTCAATATGTCGGAAATCGTGGACGAAAATTCGTTCAAAACCTTTTTTGAGCCGCTCCGCACGTTCAAAGCGCTGGATATTCCCGTGCAAACGGCTATCCAGAATGATGTGAACGGCATTGCCTGGTGTCTCGCCGATTACTTGCCCGACCTTGGCATCAAGTATTTTACCATGGGCGAAAACGGGCATCGCGCCTTGATACCTTTCGACCGTCCTACGTTGTACAAATGGGAATCTCCTTCAGGGAAACAACTGTATTCCTGGCGTTCCGACCATTACATGACGGCCAACTTTTGGGGTATAGACAGGGTTGATGATATAGAAAAAATGGCGCCGAATGTATTTAATTATTTGAAGACGCTCACGGAAAAGGGATACCCCTTTGATGTAATCGGTGTACAATATTCCGGATATTTTACCGATAATTCGCCTCCTTCCATGCACGAAAGCGATATCATCAAAGCCTGGAATGAAAAATATGCCCGGCCTAAATTGCGTAGCGCCTTGTTCCACGAATTTATGGACGACGTGACCGCCCGCTACGGCGACCGGTTGCCGGTTATCCGCGCCGCGTATCCCGACTGGTGGACGGACGGGTTCGGCTCGGCAGCCCGCGAAACGGGCGCATCGCGCCGCACGCACGCCGACATAATTACCATTCAGGGCTTGCTCTCAATGGCCGTCCTGAAAGACCAGCCGCTGCCGGCTCATACGCAGGATAAAATCAGGCATATCCACGAAAATCTCCTGTTTTACGATGAACATACCTACGGCGCCGCCGAGAGCATTTCCGATCCTGCCTGCGACAACAGCCAGGTGCAATGGGCGGAGAAGGCGTCGTATGCTTGGGAAGCATTGAAAAACGCCCAAATCATGTATGAAACATCTGCCGGGTTACTTCAGAATTTTATCCCTCGCGGAGAGTATCCGACCATTACTTTTTTCAACACATTGAACTGGCCACGTTCCGCTATGGTCGAACTGTATATTGACCACGAGATTATTCCCCGTAATAAATCGTTCAAAATAACCGGCGAATCGGGGAATACGCTGAAAACACAGTACCTGCGTTCCAGAAGCGAAGGTTCTTATTATGCCGTTTATGCCGAAGATATTCCCCCGATGGGCTATAAAGCCTATAATATTGTGGTGGAAAAAAATGAGGCGGCAAACATGCCGCAAACAAATATAGGAGATGATTATACGGTAGAGAACGCGTATTTCAAACTCATCTTCGATGCCCAAAAAGGCGATATCAAAAGTTTGTTCGATAAAAATTTGCAGTTGGAAATGGTGGACGCTTCGTCGCCATGGCAATTGGGCGCTTTCGTTTATGAAACGTTAGGCAACCGTCGCCAGATGGAGCGTTATACGTTAACGGATTATGAGCGTAATGGTATTTCCGGCGTTGAGATCATCGCAGGCAATAACGGGCCGGTTTACCGGAGTATTCACATTCAGGGAAAGTCTGCGTGTTGTGAAGACGGTTTCGGCATCAGAATCGAAATCCGGTTGTTCCACCACGAGAAACGGATTGAATGGCATTACGCCGTGAAAAAGAAACCGATTACCAATCCGGACGGTATCTATGTGGCGTTTCCTTTCCGGCTTGATAAGGCGAAACTGTACTTCGACATGCAGGGCGGTGTGGTTAGTCCGGGCGAGAACCAGATAGAAGGAACGGCGTCGGACTGGAATACGGTGCAGAATTTCGTGTCGGCGCGCAACGGCAACGCCCAGTTCGTGGTCGGGAGTAACCTGATTCCCTTGTTTCAGATGGGTGGAATATGCACCGGACAATACCAGCGGAAAAAGACCTACGAATATCCGCATGTCTATTCGTGGGTGACGAATAACTACTGGACAACCAATTTCAGGGCAAGTCAGGAGGGTGAGCTGCGCTGGTCGTACTACCTGACCTCAACCGGAGATGTGTCGAACAGTTTTGCTTCCCGTTTCGGATGGGGTTCGCGTGTTCCGGTTTATGCGCGGGTAGTGCCGGCCGGTAAGCCCAATCATCTTCCGGCCACATTCAGCGCATTCACGTTCAGCCATGACAATTTCCTGATGACTTCGGCCACCCCTTCTATGGATAAAGATTATGTACTGATTAATGTCAGGGAGCTGGACGGAAAGCAAACGCCGTTTCAGATTCTCGACAAAGATGGAAAACCTTTGGAATTCAGTATTGTAAATGCCATCGAAGAAGTCCTGAAGTCAGGATTGAAGGAAATTTCATTTGCTCCATACGAGAATAAATTCATCAGGTTTAAAATGTAAGAATCCGTGTAGAGGCGCTTTCTGCAAAAGAATCTTACAACCTGAGTTTTGGCTAAGTTGTATATAGAAAGGATTTTTAATAAAGAAAGGATTTAAGTGATGCCGTTTTAAACCGATTTATAAAAGCTTGATAAAATATTTGAAAACACTACTGACCGACTAATTTTTATGCAAAAAGGCTAACCATTTTCTGATTAGCCTCCAAAGTTGTAATTTTGTAATTGCAAAACATAATATTACAATGATGAGCAAAGATAGCACAAAAAATTTAGTCGGTCAGCCTAAAAAAGAAAGAGGTAAGTTTTGAGGAATTTTATGCTTTCGATTCGACCACGGCGGTATTACAAAAATCGGGGAAATGTAAAAATAAAAGCCCCTCTATAATTCAATTATCCCTTTTTTGACGGGGAGGTAGTTTTTTGAAAATCGAAAACCGAATTTATAATTTAAATGAATATCAGCAAGATATAAAATAAAAACAGACATATTTTTGAAATAGTCGGTTAATAGTGATAAAAAATTATAAACTTTTGATGCGGTTGCCTTGAAAAAAAAATGAGTTAATAATTAAATTATTCTTGTGGATTGTCAAAAAATATATGTACTTTTGTGAGCTGAAAAATTTATAATGAAATGTTTGATAAAAACGCGCAGGTGGTGAAATTGGTAGACACGCTACTTTGAGGGGGTAGTGCCGGTTCCGGTGTGTGAGTTCGAGTCTCATCTTGCGCACATAGTGAAAATAAATAAATTATTTTTCTTCAAAGTTTTGGATTCTAAAAAAATATCCTTAGCTTTGCAGCCTTAAAAATGAAATAATATTTGAAAATATAAATTACAATGTCTAAGATTTGTCAAATTACGGGAAAAAAGGCGCAGTCGGGGAATAATGTAGCTCATTCAAATGTACGTACAAAACGTAAATTCAATGTGAATTTATTCACAAAGAAATTCTATTGGGTAGAGCAAGACTGTTGGATAAGCTTGAATATATCAGCAGCCGGATTGCGTCTGGTAAATAAAATAGGATTGGATGCAGCAATCAAAAAAGCTGCCGAAAGTGGTTATTTAAACTCTTAATACAAGGAGAAATAAATCATGGCTAAAAAAGTAAAAGGAAATAGAGTACAGGTTATTTTAGAATGTACAGAACACAAAGAAAGTGGTCAACCGGGAACGTCACGTTATATTACGACAAAGAATCGTAAGAATACAACTCAACGTTTAGAACTAAAGAAATATAATCCCATTTTGAAAAAAATGACTTTACATAAAGAAATTAAATAATAGGAGATTTAACCAATGGCAAAAAAAGCAGTTGCAACATTTAAGTCAGGAGAAGGACGTACTTATTCTAAAGTTATTAGAATGGTGAAATCACCAAAAACCGGAGCTTATGTTTTTCGTGAAGAAATGGTTCCTAATGATGCAGTGAAAGATTATTTCAAGAAATAGCAGATATTTCATTAATACAATTAATATAAAAAACTCTTTTCTTTTTCGGGAAAGAGTTTTTGTTTTAAAAAAAAACACTATATTTGTTCGATAATTTTGTCAAATAAGAATCTTAAATAAAATAATCGTATGAAACGAAGCATGTACCTTAATGTACACATAGATAATGAACATGCGAGTTCCATACTTCCTTAGTGTTAAAAAATAAATTATGCATGTATGAAATTTAATGTATCCAGTTCAGCTTTATATTATGCTTTGCAAAATATAAGTAAAGTTATTGCTTCTAAAAGTTCTTTACCTGTTTTAGATAGCTTTTTGTTTGAATTACAAGGTGAAAGTTTAACCCTTACAGCATCTGATTCCGAAATCAGGCTTGTTACAAATATAGATGTAGCAACAGTAGATGGTGGAGGAGTATTTGCTGTCGATGCCAAACGATTATTGGAACCGCTGAAAGAGCTGCCTGAACAGCCGTTGGTTTTTGAAATAAACGATGAAACATATGCGGTAAATGTTAAATATGGAAATGGTAAGTTTTCTATTCCCGGTCAGGCCGGCGATAATTATCCCAAGCAGAAACCGTTGAAGGATGATGCGATAAACTTTAATATAGAATCGCAATTATTATTGAACGGCATTTCAAGAACATTGTTTGCTACTGCCGATGATGAATTACGTCCTATTATGAACGGTATTTTATTGGATATAAAAGTCGATAATATTATTTTTGTAG